>NZ_JBFAJO010000017.1:0-136076 GCF_040655255.1 Kitasatospora sp. NPDC050463 | reverse complement strand
GGCGTTGACTTTTGGCACGCTGTTGAGTTCTCAAGGAACGGACACTTCCTTCGGACCGCCTTCCAGCGGGCCCTCCGGGCGCTTCGTTCTTTCGTATTTCCAGCTTACCAGATGTTTTCCGCTCCGTTTACCGGAGTTTCATTCATCCGACCCTTGCTGGTCAGGTCCGCTTTTCTGCGGCGACCTCCACATTAGCTTATTTCGGGACTGGCCCGAAATTCCCCGCTCCCACCGTCCAACGAAAACGCCGAGCGACCCAAGTTAATGGGCTTCGAGTAGGAGTAGGGGTTGCCGATTGTGACGGTCGCTCGGCCGGCCGCGGCGACCTCTCGGTCCGCCGTGCACCCGCCTGCTTCAGCGACTCGTCCAACACTAGGCCACTCGGACCGGCACGTCAAACACCCGAGGGCCGGATCTGTCCAGATCCGGCCCTCGATGCTCAAAACTGCAGGTCAGCGGCGGTGTCTTTTCAGCCGGCCGCGACCAGCTCGACGGCGGCCAGGTTGCGCTTGCCCCGGCGCAGGACCAGCCACCGGCCGTGCAGCAGGTCGGCCTCGGTCGGCACCGCCTCCTCGTCCGTCACCTTGACGTTGTTGAGGTAGGCGCCGCCCTCCTTGATCGTCCGGCGGGCGGCCGAACGGCTGGGCGCCAGACCGACGGCGACCAACAGGTCGACCACCGGCTGGAGTTCGGCGACGTCGGCCTTCGGGACCTCGGCCAGTGCGGCCGCCAGGGTCGGCGCCTCCAGGTCGGCGAGGTCGCCCTGGCCGAACAGTGCCTTGGACGCGGCGACCGCGCGGTCGTACTGCTCGGCGCCGTGCACCAGGGTGGTCAGTTCCTCGGCGAGCGCGCGCTGGGCGAGCCGGGCGGCCGGGCGCTCGGTGGTCTCGCGCTCCAGTTCCTCGATCTCCTCCTTCGAGCGGAAGCTGAAGATCCGCAGGAAGTTGGGAACGTCCCGGTCGTCCGCGTTCAGCCAGAACTGGTAGAAGGCGTACGGGGTGGTGAGCTCGGGGTCTAGCCAGACGGTGCCCGACTCCGTCTTGCCGAACTTGGTGCCGTCGGCCTTGACGATCAGCGGGGTGGCCAGTGCGTGCACCGACTTCGCCTCCGCCTTGCGGATGAGGTCCGTGCCGGCGGTCAGGTTGCCCCACTGGTCGCTGCCACCGGTCTGCAGGGTGCAGCCGTAGCGGCGGTTCAGCTCCAGGTAGTCCATCCCCTGGAGGATCTGGTAGCTGAACTCGGTGAAGCTGATGCCCGCGTCGGAGTTGAGCCGCCGGGCGACGGCCTCCTTGGCGATCATGTTGTTGACGCGGAAGTACTTGCCCACGTCGCGCAGCAGGCTGATGGCCGACATCCCTGAGGTCCAGTCCAGGTTGTTGACCATGCGCGCCGCGTACGGGCCGTCGAAGTCGAGGAAGCGCGAGATCTGGCCACGCAGGCGGTCGACCCAGGCGGCCACCGTCTCGGGGTCGTTCAGGACGCGCTCGGCGGTCGGCTTGGGGTCGCCGATCAGGCCGGTGGCGCCGCCGACCAGGCCCAGCGGGAGGTTCCCCGCCTGCTGGATGCGGCGCATGGTCAGGATCTGCACCAGGTTCCCGAGGTGCAGGCTGGGGGCCGTCGGGTCGAAGCCGCAATAGAACGTGACCGGGCCGTCCGCGAACGCCTTGCGCAGTGCGTCCTCGTCGGTGGACAGGGCGATCAGCCCACGCCACCGCAGCTCGTCGACGATGTCCGTCACGGTCACGCTTCTCCTTCGATCGGGCGTCCGCCCGGTGCGGAACCCGGTTCGGCCGGGCCCCGGAGCGGAACGGCTCCAGCGTGGTAGAGCCTACGCGGTCCGGACCGGCGAGTTTCCGTCGAGGCATCGGACCGGGCGCCCTCCCGTGGACCCGCCGGAGGGCGGAACGAGCCGGCCGGGGCCGCCGCCTCCCCTGTCCCACCCCTCGCCTCCACCGGAAATTCCGTTGTTCGTCGGCCCGGAGCCCCTTCAGAGTGGTCCCACCGCCGTGCGGCGGCAGTGACGTGTGTGGAGACGGTCGTGCCGCCGTGGCACGCCTGGGGAAAGGGTGTGCCGAGGTGCGCAACACGCTGGTTCTGAACGCGAGCTACGAGCCCCTGACCACGGTGTCGCTCCAGCGCGCCGTGGTCCTGGTGCTCCAGGACAAGGCCGTGGTCGAGCAGGCCCACCCCCTGCGGAGCATCCGCGGTACCGGCGTCTGCGTCCCGGTGCCCCGGGTGATCAGACTGCAGCGCTACGTACGGGTGCCGTTCCGACAACAGGCGCCGTGGTCCCGCCGCGGTGTGCTGGTCCGCGACCAGCACCTGTGCGCGTACTGCGGGCACCGGGCCACCACCGTGGACCACCTGCAGCCCCGGTCGCGCGGTGGGGCGGACAGCTGGCTGAACACCGTGGCCGCCTGCGCCGAGGACAACCAGCGCAAGGCCGACCGGACGCCGGAGCAGGCCGGGATGAAGCTGCTGCGCAAGCCGTTCGAGCCGACGCCGCAGGCCACCCTGATGATGGCGCTGGGTCTGCGCGGCTCGGACCTCCGGGACCTGGCGGACTGGCTGCCGGCCACCGCGGCGCCCTCCGCCGCGTAGCCACCCGACCGCCTGGCCGCGTGGCCACCTGGCCGTCACCGGCCGGGCCCGCCCCTTCGGCAGCGGAAGCGGACGCCGTCGCCGCCGAAGGGGCGGGCCCTCACTCCTTCGCCTGGTACCCGGCCGCTATCCCGAAGTTGGCCGAGTGCTCGGGCACCGCGACCACCCGACCGCCGCCGATCAGCACGCGGCCGGAGACCAGCAGCGAGCCGGTGCCCTGCGGGAAGTTGCCGCCGACCGTCTCCTGGCCGCCCGCCAGGGCGAAACGGCTGAGGTGGGCGGGCTGGTCCAGGCGTTCGTCGGCGGCGAGCACCAGCGCGCCGCCGTCGACGCCGACCGCCCGGACGTCGCCCTTCTCGGCGACGGCCGCCTTCCAACGCTGCTTGCCGCCGTCCAGGTCGTAGCCGACGACGGAGACCGCTCCGCCGCCGTTCACCGGGGCCAGCGCGGTGACCATCGTCCGGTCGTGGAAGAAGACGCCGGGAGTGGCCGAAAACGTACCGCGGGCGACGTCCAGCCTGCCCTCGCCGGCGGCGACCGGTATCTCGGCGGCCGGGTCGCCGGCCGGGCCCCAGGCGAACACCTTGTCGTCCTCGGGCTTCTCCCCGGTGGTCAGGACGACGGAGGGCTCGGCGGAGAGCACCGTCACCGTCTTCGGCTGGTTGTTCAGACCGCGCCACCAGCTCACCGTGCCGTCGGCGGTGCTCAGCGAGACGGCCTGGTCGACGGGGGTGGAGTCGGCGCAGGAGCTCGCCACCAGGACGGTCCTGCCGGTGACTCCGCCGGAGAGGGTGCAGAACTTGCCCTGCCCGGTGTACTGCCAGACGTCCTTGCCGTCGGCGGACTCCCAGGCGACCACGTGGTCGTCGCCGACGGCGATCACCTTGTCCTCGATGACGCCGACGCGCGCGGTGTAGCCGCCCTTCGCCGCGGAGAGCGGCTTGCTCCACACCGTCCGGCCGGTCTTGGTGTCGACCGCGGCCACCAACGTGCAGGAGCTCTTAGGATCGGGCCCGCTCCGGAACAGCACGGCGCCCAGACCGGCCTCGTTGACGCCCGCCGAGAGCCCGCAGGGCGCGACCCCGGCCGCCGGCGGCTCGACCGACCAGGTCGGCTTTCCGGCCGCCAGGTCGTAGGCGTGGACGCCGGTGGCGTCGGCGCGCACCACCGCGCCGGCCAGCAGCCAGCTGCCGACCAGGGTGTCGTCGGTGCCCGGCTGGAGTGCGGCGGCCGGCTGGGCTGACCAGGCCTTGGCGTGGGCGACGGTGAAGCCGGGTTCGCCACCGGCGGCCGAGGCCTCACCGCCGTCCTGGGCGCCGACCACCACGGCGGCAGCCACCAGCACGCCGAGCGCCGCGACGCCGGCGCCGGTCCGGATCACCAGGGCCCGCCGGCCGGGGGCGTGGTCGGCGGAGACCACCGCGTCGGCGGCGGCGCGGGCCTTGGACCCGAAGCCGGTCCGCGCCCGGTCGGCCGTCGACCCGTCCTCGGTCCCGTCCGCGCTGCCACGGCCACCGCCGCGCCGCCCGGCCGACCGCGGCCCGGGGCCGGCGGGCTCCGGCGCGACGACGGCCGTCACCGGATCGGACGCGGGCCCGGCGACCGGCTCGGGTTCGATGCGCACATAGCCGTCGGCGGAGTACTCGGCGCCCGCCGGGGCGTACAGCTCCTCACTGGTCGGCTGCTGCGGGACGGCGTACGGGGCGTACTCCTGCCGGCCGTAGTCGTCGTACTGGTAGTACGGCTGGTGCTGATCCCCCGGCTGCCCGCCCTGGCCGTAGCCGGGCTGCGCGTACCCGGACTCCGCGTAACCGGGCTGGGCGTAACCGGCCTGCGGATAGCCGTCCTGTCCGTACCCGGCCTGTCCGTACCCGGCCTGCGGGTACGCGCTCTGCCCGTACCCGTGCTGCGCGTATCCGTGATCCGGGAAGCCCTGGTCCGGGAAGCCGTGGTTCGGGAAGCCGTGGTTCGGGAAGCCGTGATCCGGGTGGGCGGTTTCCGCGTACCCGGCGCCGGCGTCGTACCCGTGGCTTCCCTGCCAGTGCTGCGACTGGTCCGGGTGGCCCGTCGACCAGTCCTGCTGCGCCTGCTGCGGGTACCACGGCTGCTGCGCGGCGTCTCCGAGGGGATCCTGCGCCATCCGTTCCGTCCCTCCCGACCGCCGGCAATGCGGCAGCCAGCATCTCACGCCACCCGGAGCGCCTCCTTCCGGCCTCTGCTGGGCCGGTTCGGAAGCGGTCCGCGGCCGTGGGACGGCGGAACGGGCCGTCAGCCGGACTCGTCCCGCAGGGCGGCGTCGATGCGGGCGGCGAGGGTGAAGTCCAGGGCCGTGAGGCCGCCGGCGCTGTGGGTGGAGAGCGCGAAGTGCAGGGTCCGCCAGCGGATGTCGATGTCGGGGTGGTGGTCCAGCCCCTCCGCCTGCTCGGCAACCGCGACGACCACCCGGATCGCCGCCGGGAAGTCCGCCGCGTCGGCGGTGCGGACGATGGTGTCGCCGTCCCGGCTCCACTCCGGCAGGTCGGCCAGGGCGGCCGTGATCTCGTCCTCCGTCAGACGTGCTCTGGTGCTCATCGAACCGCTCCCGGGTGTCGGGGTGACTGGTGAAGGGTCAGACCTTCCGGCGCGGACGGGGCACCAGTTCGCCACCGCAGTTGGGGCAGGTGGCGGCCATGGCCTCGGTGCAGTCCGGACAGAAGGTGCACTCGTAGGAGCATAGGTACGCCGGGCCGTCGGCCGTCAGCGACACCGCGCAGCGTTCGCAGGTCTCGCGCATCTCCAGTGCCATGGTCTCTCCCTCGGGGCGAACGGAACGAACAGAACGAACGGAACCAGCGGAACTGAGCGAGCGGAACCAGGCGAGCGGAACGAGCGGGGCGGGCGGGCCGCCGCGACGGACGGTCGCTCAGCTGACGAGCAGCTTGGTGACGGCCACCAGGCCGACCACCACGATGACCCCGCGCAGCGCCGGCGGGGGCAGCTTGCGGCCGACCTTGGCGCCGAGCAGGCCGCCGCAGAGCGATCCGACGGCGATCAGCCCGGCGGCGGCCCAGTCGATGGTCGAGGTGAAGAGGAAGAACACGGCGGCGACGCCGTTGACGATCAGCGCCAGCGCGTTCTTCACGCCGTTGATCCGCTGGAGGTCCTCCTGGAGCAGCATGCCCATCAGGGCCAGCAGCAGGACGCCCTGGGCGGCGCCGAAGTAACCGCCGTAGATGCCGGTCAGGAAGACGCCGGCCAGCAGCGCCACGCCACCGTCGGGGTCTCCGCCGGGCCGGCGCCGGGCGGCAACCGCCTTGGCCACCCGGGGCTGGATCACCACCAGCACGAGGGCCAGCAGGATCAGTACCGGGACGATCGTGTCGAAGGCGCTGCTCGGCAGCTCGATCAGCAGGACGGCGCCGACCAGCCCGCCGCACAGCGCGGCGATGCCGAGGCGGACCAGTCGCCGGCCCTGGTCGGCCAGCTCTCTCCGGTAGCCGATCACACCGCTGAGCGAGCCGGGCACCAGACCGAAGGCGTTGGAGACGTTGGCGGTGACCGGCGGGATGCCGACGGCGAGCAGCACCGGGAAGGTGATCAGGGTCCCGGAGCCGACGATCACATTGATCATCCCCGCGCCGACTCCCGCCACCAGGACGGCGATCGCCTCCCAGAGCGTCATGGGCCACCTCTCGTCTCGGGCCTGTCCGAGGCGATCATGCCGGACGGCGGGGTGCGCCTACCAGGGCCCGCCCACGATTCGGGACGTACACCACACGACCGTTCACCGGACGCGACACCCGATCCGGACGGGCCGCGCGCCGCAAGGACGCGCCTGCGACGCCGAGGGCCCGCTTCCCGTACCGCACGGGAGGCGGGCCCTCGGTACCGCGCGCGACGACGACGCGCCACGCGACGGGGTCAGCTCACTCCGGGTCGATCTTCCGGTACTCGCGGGCCGGGTCCACCCGGGGGCGGGCGGCACCCTTGGTGTCGGTGTCCAGCGGGCGCGGACCGGCCGCCGGGTCGAGCGGGACCTGGGTGGCGGCCGGCGCCGGGGCGCTGGGGGCGGCGGGCGCGCCGCCGTTGCCGGCCAGACCGGTGAACGCGCCGCCGAGGCCCTTCAGCGCGTCGCCGACCTCGCTGGGGATGATCCACAGCTTGTTGGAGTCGCCCTTGGCCAGCTCGGGCAGCGTCTGGAGGTACTGGTAGGCGAGCAGCTTCTGGTCGGCGTCGCCGTCGTGGATCGCCTCGAACACGGTGCGGATCGCGGCCGCCTCACCGTCGGCGCGCAGCACCGCGGCCTGCGCCTCACCCTCGGCCTTGAGCACCTCGGCCTGCTTCTCGCCCTCGGCCCGCAGGATCTGCGCCTGCCGGGCGCCCTCGGCGGTGAGGATCGCGGCGCGCTTGTCACGGTCGGCGCGCATCTGCTTCTCCATCGAGTCCTGGATGGAGGTCGGCGGCTCGATCGCCTTCAGCTCGACGCGGTTGACGCGGATGCCCCACTTGCCGGTGGCCTCGTCCAGCACGCCGCGCAGACCGGCGTTGATCACCTCACGGGAGGTCAGCGTCGACTCCAGGTCCATCGAGCCGATGATGTTGCGCAGCGTGGTGACGGTCAGCTGCTCGATCGCCTGGATGTAGCTGGCGACCTCGTAGGTGGCGGCCCGGGCGTCGGTGACCTGGTAGTAGATCACCGTGTCGATGTTGACCACCAGGTTGTCCTGGGTGATCACCGGCTGCGGCGGGAAGGGCACGACCTGCTCGCGCAGGTCGATCCGGTTCCGGACCCGGTCGATGAACGGGACGACGATGTTCAGCCCTGCGTTGAGCGTCCGGGTGTAGCGGCCGAAGCGCTCCACGATCGCGGCGCTGGCCTGCGGGATGACCTGGATCGTCTTGATCAGCGCGATGAATGCCACCACGACCAGGACGACCAGGACGATAAGGACGGGTTCCACGGACTCTCCCCTAGACGACCAGGGCGGTCGCGCCCTGGATTTCGACGACGTCGACCTGCTGCCCCGGCTCGTACACACTGCCGGGGTTGAGCGCGCGGGCCGACCAGATCTCGCCCTTGAGCTTGATCCGCCCGCCCTCCCCGTCGACTCTTTCCGCGACGACCGCGGTGGCGCCGTGAAGCGCCTCGATGCCCATCTTGATCTGCGGGCCCTTCCTGAGCTGCCGGTACGCGATGGGGCGCACCACGACCACCAGGGCGGCCGAGACCGCGACGAAGGTCAGGACCTGCCACACCGCCCCGGCACCGAGCCCGGCGACACCGGCCGCGGCGAGCGCGCCGACCGCGAACATCGCGAACTCCGGCATCGCGGTGACGACCAGCGGTATGCCGAGGCCGACGGCGGCCAGGAGCCACCAGATCCAGCTGTCCACGTGTCCATCCTAGGGAGCGAAGGGCTTTCGAGGCGGACAGTTCCCGCAGGTGGAGGGGCGGAAACCGGTCGCACGTGCGACCGGCTCCAGTTCAGCCGGGTTCAGCCGGGTTCGGTGCGGTCCGGCGGGCGTCCGGCACACGGCCGGTCGCCCTCAGCCGAGCGGCAGGCCCTGCGCGGACCAGCGGTCGCCGTGGCGCTCCAGGGTCAGCGGCAGGCCGAAGCACTTGGAGAGGTTGCGCGCAGTCAGCTCGGTGTCGATCGGACCGGCGGTGAGCACCTTGCCCTGACGGATCATCAGGACGTGGGTGAAGCCCGGCGCGATCTCCTCGACGTGGTGGGTGACCATCGCCATGGCCGGCGCGAACTCGTCCTGGGCCAGTGCGCCGAGGCGGCGCACCAGGTCCTCGCGGCCGCCGAGGTCCAGGCCGGCGGCGGGCTCGTCCAGCAGCAGCAGCTCGGGGTCGGTCATCAGGGCGCGGGCGATCAGGGTGCGCTTCTTCTCGCCCTCGGAGAGGGTGCCGAACTTGCGCTCGGTCAGGCCGGCCATGCCGAGCCGGTCCAGGAGGGCGAGCGCGCGCGACTCGTCCGCCTGCTCGTACTGCTCCTGCCAGCTGACCGTCATGCCGTAGGCGGCGGTGAGCACCGTCTGCAGCACGGTCTGTCCGGCGGGCAGCTTGTCGAACATGGCGGCGCCGGCCAGACCGATCCGGGAGCGCAGCTCGAAGACGTCGACCTCGCCGAGCTTCTCGCCGAGGACGGACACCTTGCCCGCGGTCGGGAAGAGGTAGGTGGAGGCGATCTGCAGCAGGGTGGTCTTGCCGGCGCCGTTGGGGCCGAGGATGACCCAGCGCTCGCCCTCGGAGATGGACCACGAGACCTCGTCGACCAGCGCGCGCCCCTCCCGGACCACGGATACGTCCACCAGCTCCAGCACGTCGCTCATGCCTATGCCTTCCCCAAAACTGAAATTCGGCCGTCGGTGCGGGCGGGGCAGCCTACTCCGGCGGCCGGTGGGCACGGAGTGGGTGCGCCGCACGCGCATGGGCAAACCTACGCCACGCGGATGACCGCCGATTCCGTAGGCTGGCCGGATGCTCGCGACTCCTGCCGACAATCCGTACGAAGAGCCCCGTTCGGGGCGGCTGGCCGCTTGGGGCAACGCCCTGTTGGCCGGTCTGGTGCCGCCCGACAACGCCGCCGCGGCGGTGCTGGGAAGTGACGAGAGCCACCGGGTGACCGGGCTCCCCGGGGACGCGCCGGGCGAGCGGCACGGGCTCACCTGGGCGCTGGGGCGGCTGCGGGTGCTGGGGGTGAAGGGGCTGCGACTGGCCCTGCCCTCGGCCGGGCACCCGCTGGGGCTGACCGGTCCGGCGCCGTTCAACGAGCGGGCGCTGGGCGCGGGCGAGGCCGTGCTGGCGGTCGGGGCACCGCTCGGGCTGGTACCGGAGGTCGAGGTGTTCGGGCCGGTCGGGGACCGCTCCGCGACGGTGCTCTGGCGCTGCTCCGAGGTCAACGACGCACCCCCGGCCGACGTGCCGTCGCTGCACGAGGCGGAGCGGGAGCTGGCGGACGGGCTGCGGGAGGCGACGCTGCTGCTGGCCCGCCTCGACGTGGCCGGGGCCGGGCCGGAGGCGCTGCGGGCGCTGGAGGCGTTCCGGCGGCGCGGGCACGTCGAGCTGCTCGCCCCCGGGTACCCGCCGCGCGCCGTCCGGGTGCTGGAGTCGGCCCGGCAGGTGTCGGCGCTGCTGTCGATCGCCTCGGGCGGCCACGGCGCGGCGGTCAGCGCCTCCGAGATGGCCTCCCGCCAGGCGGTACTGGACCCTCTGCGGCGGATCGCCCGCCGGGCCCAGGTGGCGGCGTACAACGCGCTGGTGGACGAGAAGGGCTGAATTCCGCCCTCCGGGGACCGCCTCTCGGCGTCGGGCCGCTAGGCCTCCCGGGCCTCGCCGTGCCGGACCGCCCAGAGCGCGGCCTGGGTGCGGTCGGCGAGGTCCAGCTTCATCAGGATGTTGGAGACGTGCGTCTTCACCGTCTTCTCCGAGAGGTGCAGGGTCCGCGCGATCTCCCGGTTGGAGCGCCCGTCGGCGATGTGCCCGAGCACCTCGCGCTCGCGCTCGGTCAGGCTGGCGCCGCGGCCCTGCGGCTGGCGGGGGCCGTCGTCGGCGAGCAGCGCCTCCGCCAGCTCGGGCTGGAGCAGCACGTGGCCGGCGTGGACCGAGCGGATCGCCCCGGCCAGCGCCTCCGGGTCGACGTCCTTGTACACGTACCCGGCGGCGCCGGCCCGCAGCGCGGGGACCATGGTCCGGTGCTCGGTGAAGCTGGTGACGATCAGGATCCGGGCCCGGCTGCCCTCGCCCTTGAGCGTGCGCAGCGCCTCGATGCCGTCGACGCCGGGCATCTTGAGGTCCATCAGGACGACGTCGGGGTCGAGCTCCCGGGCCCGGTCGACGCCGGCCGCGCCGTCGGCGGCCTCGCCGACCACCTCGATGTCGTCCTGCACCTCCAGGAAGGTGCGCAGACCCCGGCGGACCACCTGGTGGTCGTCGACCAGCAGGACGCGGATCACTGGCGTGGTGTCAGGCACCGGGGACCTCCATCTCGACGACCGTCCCCTTCCCGGGGGCCGAGTCCAGGGTGAGCGTGCCGCCGACGGCGGCGGCGCGGTCGCGCATCGAGGCCAGGCCGAGGTGGCGGCCGGCGCGGCGGACGGAGTCGGGGTCGAAGCCCCGGCCGTCGTCGCGCACGCGCAGCACGGCGCCGCGCGCGGGCGTGCCGGCCAGGGTGACGGTGACGCGCCGGGCGCCGGAGTGGCGCAGCGCGTTGTGCAGGGCCTCCTGGGCGACCCTCAGCAGGGCCGCCTCCTGGGCCGGCGGCAGGGCGCGGACGCCGTCGGCGGCGAAGGCGAGGTCGGCGCTGTGGGCGCGGTCGAGGACCTGTACCTGGGAGGCGAGGGTGGCGCTGAGGCCGTCCTCCTCCAGGGCGGCCGGGCGCAGCTCGACCACGACGGCGCGCAGTTCGTCGGCGGCCTCGGCGGCGAGCTTGGCGACCTCGGCGAGTTCGGCGCGGGCCCGGGCCGGGTCGCGGTCGACCAGTTTGGCGGCGGCCTTGGCGGTGAGGCGCAGCGAGAAGAGCTTCTGCGAGACGGCGTCGTGCAGGTCGTGGGCGATCCGGGCGCGTTCGCCGGCCAGGGTCAGCTCGCGGCTGCGCTCGTAGAGGCGGGCGTTGGTGAGGGCGAGGGCGGCGTGCGCGGCCAGTATCCGCAGCAGTTCCTCGTCGTGGTCCGTGAAGCCGCCGCCGCCGCGCTTGTTGGCGAGGAAGATCACGCCCATGACCTGCGGGTCGTCCTCGGCGGCGTCGGTGTCGAGGATGGGCATGCCGAGGAAGGCGTCCATCTCGGGGTGGGCGGCGGGCCAGCCGCCGAAGGCGGGGGCCTCGCGCACGTCGGCGAGCCGGGTGGGGCCGGTCTCGTGCAGCATTTTGGCGAGCACGCCGTGCTGGCGGGGCAGCGGGCCGATGGCCTTCCACTGCTCGTCGGTGACGCCGTCGACGACGAACTGGGCGAAGCCGCCGTGGTCGTCGGGCACGCCCAGGGCCGCGTACTCGGCGCCGAGCAGATCGCGGGCGGAGGCGGTGATCCGCCGCAGCACCTCGCGCACCTCCAGGTGGCGGCTCATCGCCAGCAGGGCCTGGCTGACGGCCTCGATGCCGGCCAGGCAGGGCTCGCAGGCGGGCAGCGGGCCGGCGGGCGGCGGGCCGACGGGGATCCGGTCGACGGGCAGCAGGCCGGCCGGGGACCGGCGGTCACTGGGCGCGGTGGGCATACCGCCAAACTACCGCCGCCGGGACGGCCGCCGCGTCGGTCCGCAGCAGGTCGGGGCCCGGGTCCGCAGACCTAGGCCCCCTTCCGGCCGGGCCGGGCCGGAACGCCGGAGGGCGGCCCTTCCCGTCGTCGGGAAGGGCCGCCCCCGGGGTGCGGCGGTTCGGGCGTCAGCCCTTCTGCATGACCTCGGGCTCGTGGCGCCGCTGGAGGCGGGTCACGATGATGCCGATGACGACGGACATCGCGATCAGCGCGCCCGCGTTGATCGCCCACTGGGCGACGGTGCTGTCCCACAGCGGGTCGTAGTCCGGGTTCTGGAAGTCCTTGTTCCAGGGGCCCATGAGGTGCGACAGGTCGAGCGTGGTGGCCACGATGCCGGTGCCCCAGCGGGCCGGCATCAGCCAGGCGGCCTGCTCCAGTCCGGGTTTGCCGAAGATCTGGAAGAGGCAGCCGGTGAAGACGACCTGGACGATCGCGAACATGACCAGCAGGGGCATGGTCTTCTCGGCGGTCTTCACCAGCGCGGAGATCATCAGGCCGAACATCATCGCGGCGAAGCTCAGGAGGATCATGCCGATGGTCATCTCGATCACCGGCAGGTTCTCGACGATCAGGCCGTGCGCGGGCAGCTTGCGCGGCAGGAAGCCGACGGCGGAGATGATGGCGCCCTGGATCACGCTGAAGATGCCCAGCACGATGATCTTGGACATCATGTACGCCGAGCGGGAGAGCCCGGTGGCCCGTTCCCGTTCGTAGATCGCCCGTTCCTTGATCAGTTCTCGGACCGAGTTGGCCGATCCGGAGAAGCAGGCGCCGATCGCCAGGATCAGCATGATCGTCGCGGCCCCGCTGTTCAACCCCAGCTGTGTCTTGGGATTTCGGGCGAGCCCCGGGTCGTTGGGGATCAGCACGCTGACCGCGCCGATGACCGCGGGCAGCAGCACCGACAGGGCCAGGAAGCCGCGGTCCGAGGCGAGCACCGACATGTAGCGGCGCATCAGTGTCCACAGCTGCGAGCCCCAGCTCTGCGGCTTGGGCGGGCGGACGGCCTCCTGGACGATCTGGGCGGACTGCACCGCCCCGGCGTCCACGTCGGCGGAGTACTGCTGGTAGTGCACCGAGCCCCGGTAGCGGCCGGCCCAGTCGTGGTCCGGGTAGTTCTCGAAGGCCTGGAAGACATCGGCCCAGGTCTCGTACCCGAAGAAGTGCAGTGCCTCGTCCGGCGGGCCGAAGTAGGCCACCGAACCGCCCGGGGCCATCACCAGCAGCCGGTCGCAGAGGGCGAGTTCGGCCACCGAGTGGGTGACGACCAGGATGGTGCGGCCGTCGTCGGCGAGGCCGCGCAGCATCTGCATGACCTCGCGGTCCATGCCCGGGTCGAGGCCCGAGGTGGGCTCGTCCAGGAAGATCAGCGAGGGCTTGGTGAGCAGCTCCAGGGCGACCGAGACGCGCTTCTGCTGGCCGCCGGAGAGCGCGGTGATCCGGTTGTCGGCGCGCTTGTCCAGGCGCAGCTCGTAGAGCACCTCGTCGATCCGCGCCTCGCGCTCGCGCGCCTCGGTGTCGCCGGGGAACCGGAGCCGGGCCGCGTACTTGAGGCCGGTGCGGACGGTCAGCTCCTTGTGCAGGATCTCCGACTGCGGCACCAGGCCGATCCGCGAGCGCAGTTCGGCGAACTGCTTGTAGAGGTTGCGGCCGTCGTAGAGGACGTCGCCGCGGTCGGCCGGGCGGTAGCCGGTGAGGGCGCGCAGCAGGGTCGACTTGCCGGAGCCGGACGGGCCGATGACCGCGACCAGCGACTTCTCCGGCACGCCGAAGCTGACGTCGTTGAGCAGGACCTTCTTGCCGCCCTTGAAGTCGACCTCGACGGTCAGGTGGCGGGCGGAGAAGGAGACCGCGCCGGTGTCGACGAACTCCTGCAGCTGGTCGCCGACCAGGACGAAGCTGGAGTGGCCGACCGTCAGGCGGTCCTGCGGCCCCATCAGCTGGCGCTGGACGGGCCGGCCGTTGAGGAAGATGCCGTTGTGGCTGCCCAGGTCGACGATCTCGTACCGGCCGTCGGGCAGCTGGCGCAGCTCGGCGTGGTGGCGGGAGACCTGGAGGTCGGAGACGACGATGTCGTTGTCGAGCGCGCGACCGATCCGGACGGTGTTCATCCCCGCGGTCAGGTTGCGGATCATCGTCGGCTGCGGGGCGCCGGCGTCGTTCCGGGGGGCCTGCGGCTGCGGGAAACCACCCTGCTGGGGAGCCTGTTGGGGGAAGCCCTGCTGGGGGAAGCCCTGCTGCTGCGGGAAGGGCTGCGGCTGCGGCTGCCCGCCCCACTGCTGCTGGGGCTGGGGCTGGTAGGGCTGCTGCTGCACCGGGGGCTGCTGGGCCCACGGCTGCTGGGCCGGTGCCTGCTGCTGGACGGGCGGCTGCGGCGCGGGGACGTGGCTGCGGCTGGTGGCGGCCTCGTGCCAGGCCTGGGCGGGCGCGGCGGCCTGGGCGGGCGCGGAGAAGCTCAGCAGGGGGCCGTTCTCGGCGTTGCCGAGGTTGACCACCGCGCCCGGGAAGAGCGGGGCCTGCTGGGTCCGGGCGCCGGCGGTGTAGGTGCCGTTGGTGCTCCCGTGGTCGTCGAGCTGCCAACCGGCCCCGTTGAAGGAGATGGTGGCGTGTTGCCAGGAGACCCTGGCGTCGTCGAACGGGAAGTCCGACTGCGGGTTGCGCCCGATGGTGTAGGACCGCCCCGGCTCCAGAGTCCGCTGCTGTCCGTTGATCTCAATGACGAGTTGCGGCACTGCTCGCCTGCCCCGCTCTCTCGGTCCCCCGATTTTGCCCCCGACCGGGGGTGCGATGATCCTGAATCTGACGGGGGAATCATTCCAGTCCGCCGCCCGTTGGTGAAAGTCACCCCCGGTGACTGTGACCAGGCGGCAACGATTCGCGGACGCCCCTGCCACCGCCCCGCAATGTCGCCTCCGCGCCACCGCCCGGTCACCCGGATCGTGCGCACACCGCCCGCACCCCTTCCACACCCCGTCCACGACGCGGACGGGTGCCGTGACCGCGCCGGTCGGCGGGTAGCGTGGGAGTCACCATGAACGCATCGCCCTTGGCCGCCGAGCCGTTCCCCGCCCCGCAGCCCCGGACCGAGGACGAGCGCACCCTGCTCGTCAAGGTGTTCGGCAAGGACCGCCCCGGCATCACCGCCGGCCTCTTCGCCACCCTGTCCGCGTTCGGCGTCGACGTCATCGACATCGAGCAGGTCGTCACCCGCGGCCGGATAACGCTGTGCGCCCTGGTCACCCCGCCGACCGCGCCGGGCGCCGAGGGCGAGCTGCGCTCCACCGTGCACCGCTGGGCCGAGGAGCAGAAGCTCCAGGCCGAGATCATCTCCGGCATCGGTGACAACCGGCCGCGCCGCGAGGGCCGTTCGCACGTCACCGTGCTGGGTCACCCGCTCACCGCCACCGCGGTGTCGGCGCTCACCTCCCGGATCACCGCCTCGGGCGGCAACATCGACCGTGTCTTCCGGCTGGCCAAGTACCCGGTGACCGCCGTCGAGCTGGCCGTCTCCGGGGTCGCCACCGACGAGCTGCGCGCCGCGCTGGCCCAGGAGGCGGCCCAGCAGCGGGTGGACATCGCGGTGGTGGCGGCGGGCCTCGAACGCCGGGCCAAGCGGCTGGTGGTGATGGACGTCGACTCCACGCTGATCCAGGACGAGGTGATCGAACTGTTCGCCGCCCACGCGGGCTGCGAGGAGGAGGTCGCCGCGGTGACGGCCGCGGCGATGCGCGGCGAGCTGGACTTCGCCGAGTCGCTGCACGCCCGGGTGGCGCTGCTGGCCGGCCTGGACGCCGCGGTGACCGAGAAGGTCCGCGCGGAGGTCAGGTTCACGCCGGGCGCGCGGACCCTGATCCGCACGCTGCAGCGACTGGGCTTCCAGGTAGCGGTGGTCTCCGGCGGCTTCACCCAGGTCACCGACCACCTGGTGGAGCAGCTGGGTCTGGACTTCGCGGCCGCCAACACCCTGGAGGTGGTGGACGGAAAGTTCACCGGTCGGGTGGTCGGCGAGATCGTGGACCGGGCCGGCAAGGCCCGCTGGCTGGCCCGCTTCGCCGAGCAGGCGAAGGTGCCGCTGGAGCAGACGGTGGCGATCGGTGACGGCGCCAACGACCTGGACATGCTGAACGCCGCCGGGCTGGGCGTGGCCTTCAACGCCAAGCCGGTGGTGCGCGAGGCCGCCGACACCGCGGTGAACGTGCCGTTCCTGGACACCGTGCTGTACCTGCTGGGCATCACCCGCGAAGAGGTCGAGGCGGCCGACGCGCTGGACGGCACGCCGACCGAGTAGGCGCCGCGGAGCGTACGTGGGGGCGCGGGGACCGAAGTCCTCACGCCCCCCACGTCCGTCGGGCCGGGCCCGGCGCGCGTGCGCGACCGGTCGGCCCGGCCCGGTCGCGGCTCAGTCCTGCGGCGTGTAGTACGAGACCAGCGCGGCCACGCCCGGCTCGACGCCCTTCCAGGAGCCGTCGAAGCTGAGCACCGCGATCGCCGCCGTCGGGAAGCCGCCGAGCCGCAGCCGCTCCAGCGCGTCCCGGTCGCCCTCGTCACCGGCCAGCACCTGGGTCAGCCCGAGCACACCGGGGTTGTGGCCCACCAGCACCACGTCCGCGTACTCCTCGGGGGTCTCGTGGAGGACGGTGATGATCTCGCCGGGGCTGGCCTCGTAGATCCGGTCCTCGTACACCGTCTTGCGGGAGCGCTTCTCCAGCTCGTGCGCGGCGAGCTTCCAGGTCTCGCGGGCACGCAGAGCGGTCGAGCAGAGCACGTAGTCGGGGTTGATACCGGAGTCGGCGAGCCAGCGGCCGGATTCCGGGGCCTGGTGGCGGCCCCGGTCGGCCAGCGGCCGCTCGTGGTCGTCGACGCCGTCGGGCCAGTCGGCCTTGGCATGGCGGAGAACGATGATCCTGCGGGGCGTTTCGGCGCTCATACCCAGCAAGCTTGGCAGAAAAGCCGCCCGGGGGCGCGATGCCGCCGGTTGCCGCCACTCTCAGGGGTGCCGGGTGTCATCATGCCGCGTTCACCGGGGCTTGCCCCGGCGGTCGGCGCCCGGCCGCGCGCCGACGACCGGCCGACGGCCGGCCGAGGGGCCGGTGGACGGCAGGCGGGGCAGCGCGCCCGGCGGGGGATCAGCCGATGTTCTGGGCCACCGTGGCGACGATCGCCAGCAGCACCACGATGCCGACGATCACTGCGGCGAGCTGGCCGAGCTTCTTGTGGCCGTCGGTGGGGTTCGGTTCGAGTACGGGCATGACCGGATTCTCCCACCCCGGCCCCGTCCGCCGGTCACCGGCCCCGCCGGGACCGGTGACCGGCGGACGGGGCCGCGTCAGGCCTTCGCGGGCCCGGCCGGGCGCACCGCCTCGTCCTCGATGTGCCGGGCCATCGCCGCCCGCAGGCCGAACAGCATCTGCGGCACCAGCAGCAGGGCGAGCAGGCCCAGCGGCAGGTACCACTCGCCGGTCACGTCGTAGAGCCGGCCGATCAGGATCGGGCCCGGGATGGAGATCAGGTAGCCGACGCCCTGGGCGAAGGCGGAGAGCTGGGCCACGCCGCCGGCGGTCCGGGCCCGCAGGCCGATCATGGTGAGCACCAGCGGGAAGGCGCAGTTGGACAGGCCGACCAGGACGACCCAGATCCAGGAGCCGCCCGCCGGGGCCAGCGCCAGCCCGGTGTAGCCGGCGATGCCGCAGGCGGCCAGCACCACGACGAACACTCGCTGGTCGCCGCGGCGGGCGGCGAGGTTGGGCAGCACGAAGGACACCGGCACCCCGATCACCATGGTGAGCGCCAGCAGCACCCCGGAGGTGCCCTCGGAGACGCCGGCGTCCTGGAAGATCGTCGGCAGGAAGCCCATCACCGCGTAGGCACCGGTGGCCTGGAGCCCGAAGAAGCAGGCCATCGCCCAGGCGGTGCGGCTGCGGGTGATCGGCAGCCGGTCGGTGGTCGTGCCGGAGGCCTTGTCGCCGCGCTCGCGCTTGAACGCGGCGACGATCAGCCAGAGCACCAGGGCGACCGCGCCGAGCGCGGCCCAGACGCCGAGCCCGACCCGCCAGTCGCCGCCGAGCGCGCTGGTCATCGGGACGGTGACGGCGGCGGCGAGCGCGGTGCCGGCCGACAGGGCCATCGAGTAGAGGCCGATCATCGGGCCGACGCGGTCCGGGAAGTAGCGCTTGATCACGACCGGGATCAGCACGTTGGAGACCGCCACCCCGGCCAGCGCCAGCGCGGTGAGCAGCAGGAACACCGCCGTGCCGCCCGCGAACGACCGGGCCAGGACGCCCACGGTGATCGCGCCCAGGCCGGCGGTGACCACCGCGATCGGGCCGACCCGGCGGGCCGCTCCCGGCGCGCTGCAACCGAAGACGGCGAAGCAGAGCGAGGGGACGGCCGCGAGCAGGCCGGCCACCGTCGGGCTCATCCCGAGGTCGGCCGTGACCTCCTTGAGCAGCGGCCCGAGGCTGGTGACCACGGGACGCAGGTTGAAGGCGGCGGCGGCGATCGCGACGGCGAACAGCCAGCCGACGTACTTGCTCCGGTCGGAGGAGGGCGAGGCGGTTCCGGCGGGCCGCTCGGTCTGCGGCCGGGGCCCGGTTCGCCGGGCGGTGGTGGTGTCTGCTGCGGGAGGCATGCGAGCCATCATAGAATGATGGGATGAATTAGCGCATCCTCGACTTGGCATGATGTCCCGACCCGCCCGTAGCCGACCCACCCGCCGGCCGACGCCCCCACCGCCGACCCGAAGCCGCAAGGAGTCCCCCGTGGCGCTGTCCTCTCCGAGGCGCACCCCGCTGTCCGACCAGGTGATCGCGCAGCTGCGCGCCCAGATCACCACGGGCGAGTGGCCCGTCGGCTCGCGCATCCCGACCGAGGCCGCCCTGGTCGAGCAGCTCGGCGTCGCCCGCAACACCGTCCGCGAGGCGGTCCGCGCGCTCGCCCACAACGGGCTGCTGGACATCCGCCAGGGCTCGGGCACCTACGTCCTGGCCACCAGCGAGCTCGCCGGGGTCATGCACCGCCGGTTCGCCGACGCCGACCAGTCACACGTCGCCGAACTGCGGGTCACCCTGGAGACCTCGGCGGCCGGTCTGGCCGCCACCCGCCGCACCGCGCGCGACCTCGCCCTCCTGGACGCCGCCCTGGCCCGCCGCGAGGACGCCTGGCGCTCCGGCGACGCCGAGGACTTCATCCAGGCCGACGCCGCCTTCCACCAGGCCGTGGTCGCCGCCGCCCACAACGACGTCCTCCTCGCCGTCTACGCCGATCTCGGCGAGGTCACCCGGGCCCACCTGCGCCACGACGTGGGCCCGGAGCTGATCGCCGAGCGCTACCTCGGGCACGACGAGATCCTCGACGCGATCCGGGCCGGCGACCCCCAGCGCGCCTCGGTCGAGGCCGGCCGCGCCATCGGCGCCTGCACCCCGCCCGACGCCTGACCACACCCGACGCCCGACCCGCCCGGGCCGGGGCGCCCGACCCCGGGCCGGGCCGCCCGAAAGCCACACCCGCACCGGCGCGCCCGACACCCGGACAACACCGCGGCCCGGCACCCCCCGTGAGGGGTGCCGGGCCGGGTCGGTCCGCGCAGCGGTCAGGCGCCGATGGCGTGCAGGCCGCCGTCCACGTGGACGATCTCGCCGGTGGTCTTCGGGAACCAGTCCGAGAGCAGGGCGACGACGCCACGGCCGGCGGGCTCCGGGTCGGCCAGGTCCCACTTCAGCGGGGAACGGGTGTCCCAGGTGGCGGCGAGGTCCGCGAAGCCCGGGATGGACTTGGCGGCCATCGAGCCGATCGGGCCGGCCGAGACCAGGTTCACCCGGATGTTGCGGGCACCGAGGTCGCGGGCCATGTAGCGGGAGGTGGCCTCCAGCGCGGCCTTGGCCGGGCCCATCCAGTCGTACTTCGGCCAGGCGAACTGGGCGTCGAAGGTCAGACCGACGACCGAGCCGCCGTCCTGCATCAGCGGCAGCAGTGCCGTGGTGAGCGACTTCAGCGAGAACGCCGAGACGTGCATGGCGGTCGCCACGGACTCCCACGGCGTGTTCAGGAAGTTGCCGCCCAGGGCGTCCTGCGGGGCGAAGCCGATCGAGTGGACGATGCCGTCCAGGGTCGGCAGGTGCTCGCGCACCTGGTCGGCGATGCCGGCCAGCTGCTCCTCGCTGGAGACGTCCAGCTCCAGCACCTTGACCGGCTTCGGCAGCTTCCTGGCGATCCGCTCGGTGAGGCTGGGCCGGGGGAACGCGGTGAGGATGATCTCCGCGCCCTGCTCCTGCGCGAGCTTCGCGGTGTGGAACGCGATGGAGGACTCCATCAGCACTCCGGTGATCAGGATCCGCTTGCCCTCAAGGATTCCACTCATGCTCAGTGACCCATGCCCAATCCGCCGTCGACGGGAATGACGGCTCCGGTGATGTACGCGGCCTCGTCCGAACCGAGGAACCGCACGGTGTTGGCGACCTCGGCGGGCGCCGCGTAGCGGCCCAGCGGCACGCCCGAGACGATCTCCGCGCGGCGCTCGTCGCTGAGCACTGCGGTCATGTCGGTGTCGACGAAGCCGGGGGCGACCACGTTGACGGTGATGTTGCGCGGGCCGAGCTCGCGCGCCAGCGAGCGCGCGAAGCCGACCAGGCCGGCCTTGGAGGCGGCGTAGTTGGCCTGGCCCGGAGAACCCGAGAGGCCGACCACCGAGGAGATCAGGACGACCCGGCCCTTGCGCGCGCGCATCATCAGCTTGGAGGCGCGCTTGACCACCCGGAACGTCCCGGTCAGGTTGGTGTCCACGACGGAGGTGAAGTCCTCCTCGGACATCCGCAGCAGCAGGGTGTCGTGGGTGATGCCGGCGTTGGCCACCAGCACCTCGACACCGCCGTGCTTGGCCTCGATCTCGGTGAACGCCGCATCGACCTGTGAGCTGTCCGTGATGTCGCAGCGCACCGCGAGCACGTCGTACTTGGCCAGCTCCGCGGGCACCTCACCCGAACGGCTGGTGATGGCGACCTTGTCGCCCGCCTCGGCGAAGGCCAGGGCGATCGCGAGGCCGATGCCCCGGTTTCCTCCGGTGACGAGAACCGAGCGGCTCAACGATCCACCTCTCTCCGTAGTGTGCGCGTACGTCGGAATGCGCACGCAGTGTGACGCTATCGGTCGGCCCGGGGCGGCGACGAATCGAGCTCCCACAGCGCCTCACCGAAGGAACTGTCGCAATCCGACAATCTGTGCCGGAAGCGCTCCCGCCCGGTCCACACCCGCCCCGGCCCACCGTTGCGGCGCCCACTCCGGCGGTTTTCCGGGAACAACACGACGGGGCGCGCCCGTTGCCCCCGTGGTGCGGGACGACCGGGGGGCCGGCCGTACCGATTCCTGGACGGGCCCCGGCGCGCGGGGCCCGGCGGCCACGGCGACGAGTGAAGGCAGAGCACGGATGAGCGAGGCACAGCCCGGTACCACCCACCGGCGGGGACGACTGCTGGCCCTGGCCGCCCTGGCGGCCGGCGCGGGAACGGCCGCCTGGTCGCTGCGCGACCTGCCGGCGGCCTTCGGGCGGCGGCCGGACGCCGCCCGCGAGGCCCGGGTGCGCAACTCCCCGCAGTACCGGGACGGCGTCTTCCACAACGCGCCGTCCACCCTGGCCCGGGCCGGGTCCGCGCCCGACATCGACCGGGACACCGTCCGCCGGATGCTGTTCCAGCGCGAGGGCCGGGTGCCCGCCAACCCGGTGCCGCTCGTCCGGCCGGCGGCCGGACCGCGCCCGGCCGCCGAGGGTGTGGAGATCACCTGGTACGGGCACGCCTCCGCGCTGGTCGAGATCGAGGGCACCCGGGTGCTGCTCGACCCGGTCTGGAGCGACCGCTGCTCCCCCGCCGCGCACGTCGGCCCCAAGCGGCTGCACCCGGTGCCGGTGGAGCTGGAGGAGCTGCCGCAGGTCGACGCGGTGCTGATCTCGCACGACCACTACGACCACCTGGACATGGCGACGGTCAGGCGGCTGGTCCGCAGCCAGTCCGCGCCGTTCGCGGTGCCGCTCGGCATCGGCGGCCACCTGCGCCGCTGGGGCGTCCCGGAGCACCGGATCATCGAGCTGGACTGGGACGAGACCTGCACGCTCGGCGAGCTGGCCGTCACGCTCACCTCCGCCCACCACTTCTCCGGGCGCGGCCTGACCCGCAACACCACCCTCTGGGGTTCCTGGGTGATCGCCGGGCCAACCCGCAAGGTCTTCTACACCGGGGACTCCGGCTACTTCGAGGGCTACGCGAGGATCGGCGAGCAGCACGGCCCGTTCGACGCCGCCCTGGTGCAGATCGGCGCGTACGACACGGCCTGGGCCGACATCCACATGACCCCGGAGGACGCCGTCCTCGCCCACCGCGAGCTGAACGCCGGCCTGCTGCTGCCCGTCCACTGGTGCACCTTCAACCTGGGCCTGCACCCGTGGGCCGAGCCGATCGAGCGGCTGCTGGTCGAGGCCAAGGCGCAGGCCGTGCCGCTCGCGGTGCCGCGCCCCGGCGAGCGGGTGGACGTCGACAACCCGCCGGAGCTGGACGGCTGGTGGGAGACGGTCGGCTGACCTCCTCCCCGAGGGCGGCGGCCGCCGCGTGTCACCGCCCGAATGCGCTGGCCCAAACCCCCTGAACGGGACATGATGCCGGTGCGGGTGCCCCGGTCCGGAGCACCCGCGCCGTCATCCCCCCGACCAGGGAGCCCGCTTGCCTCCGATGCCCCCGACCAGCACGTCCGGCGCCCCGCACGGGCGCGCCGTCGACCCGCTGTTCCTCGCCTACCCGCTGCGCGCCCTGGCCGACGCGGCGCTCACCCGCGCGCGCGAACTCGGTGCCGAGCACGCGGACTTCCGCCTGGAACGGGTCCGCAGCGCGTCCTGGCGACTGCGCGACGCCCGGCCCGCCGGCACCTCCGACAGCGTCCAGCTCGGCTTCGCCGTCCGGGTGCTGCTGGACGGCGCCTGGGGTTTCGCCGCCGGGGTGGACCTCACCGCGGTCGCGGCGGCGCGCGTCGCCGAGCAGGCCGTCGCGGTGGCCCGGCTGTCCGGCGGGATCAGCCGCGCGGCCGGGTCGAAGGAGCGCGTCGAGCTGGCGGACGAGCCGGTGTACCCGGACGCCACCTGGGTCTCCGCGTACGAGGTGAACCCCTTCGAGGTGCCGGACGCGGAGAAGACGGCGCTGCTCGCCGAGTGGAGTTCGCGGCTGCTGGCCGCCGAGGGCGTCTCGCACGTCCAGGCCAGCCTCCTGACGGTGCAGGAGAACAAGTTCTACGCCGACACCTCCGGCACCGTCACCACCCAGCAGCGGATCCGGCTGCACCCCTCGCTGGAGGCCACCTCGGTGGACGAGCGCACCGGGGCGTTCGACTCGATGCGCACCCTGGCCCCGCCGGTCGGACGCGGCTTCGAGTACCTGCGCGGCACCGGGTGGGACTGGGACGCCGAACTGGCCGAACTGCCCGCCCTGCTGGCCGAGAAGATGAAGGCGCCGAGCGTCGAGCCGGGCCGCTACGACCTGGTGGTCGACCCGTCCAACCTCTGGCTGACGATCCACGAGTCGATCGGCCACGCCACCGAGCTGGACCGCGCGCTCGGCTACGAGGCCGCCTACGCCGGCACCTCCTTCGCCACCTTCGACAAGCTGGGCTCGCTGAAGTACGGCTCCGAGCTGATGCACGTCACCGGTGACCGCACCGCCGAGCACGGCCTCTCCACCATCGGCTACGACGACGAGGGCGTCGCCACCCGGTCCTGGGACCTCGTCAAGGACGGCGTGCTGGTGGGCTACCAGCTCGACCGCGGCATGGCCCGGCTCAAGGGGTTCGACCGCTCCAACGGCTGTGCCTTCGCCGACTCCCCCGCGCACGTCCCGGTCCAGCGGATGGCCAACGTCTCGCTCCGGCCGGCCGCCGGCGGCCCCGACACCGAGGGCCTGTTCGCAGGTGTCGAGAACGGCCTGTACATCGTCGGCGACCGCTCCTGGTCGATCGACATGCAGCGCTACAACTTCCAGTTCACCGGCCAGCGTGCCTACGCCATCCGCAACGGCGAACTCGCCGGCCAGGTCAAGGACTTCGCCTACCAGGCCACCACCACCGACTTCTGGGGCTCGATGGCGGCCGTCGGCGGCCCGCAGACCTACGTCCTCGGCGGGGCCTTCAACTGCGGCAAGGCCCAGCCCGGCCAGGTCGCGGCGGTCAGCCACGGCTGCCCCTCGGCGCTGTTCCGCAACGTCAACGTGCTCAACACCCAGCAGGAGGCGGGTCACTGATGACCGCGATTCAGCCCCACGAACTCGTCGAGCTGGCGCTCGGCCTCTCCCGCGCGGACGGCTGCGTGGTGATCGCCGACGAGGAGTCGACCGCCAACCTGCGCTGGGCCGGCAACGCGCTCACCACCAACGGGGTGACCAGGGGCCGCCGGCTCACCGTGATCGCCACGGTGGCGGGGGCCGAGGGCACCGCCTCCGGCGTGGTCTCGGCCGAGGCCGTCACCCCGGACGGGGTGGAGGCCCTGGTCCGGGCCGCCGAGCAGGCCGCCCTGGCGGCCGGCCCGGCCGAGGACGCGCAGCCGCTGGTGGCCGACCGGCCGTCCTCGCCCGACTTCGGCGACCCGCCGGCCGAGACGTCGATCGAGGTCTTCACGGCCTTCGCGCCCGCCCTCGGCGAGGCCTTCGCCCGGGCCACCGCCCAGGGCGAGCTGCTGTACGGCTTCGCCCGGCACGAGGTGGTCTCCAGCTACCTGGGCACCTCCACCGGCCTGCGGCTGCGCCACGACCAGCCGACCGGCACGGTCGAACTGAACGCCAAGACCGCCGACCTGTCCGGCTCGGCCTGGGCCGGCGCCGCCACCCGGGACTTCGCCGACGTGGACGTCGCCGGGCTGCACACCCAGCTGACCAGGCGGCTGGCCTGGGGCGCCCGGAAGGTCGACCTGCCCGCGGGCCGTTACGAGACGCTGCTTCCGCCCTCGGCCGTGGCCGACCTGATGGTCTACCTGAGCTGGTCCGCCGGCGGCCGGGACGCCGCCGAGGGCCGGACGGTCTTCTCCAAGCCCGGCGGGGGCACCAGGATCGGCGACAAGCTGGCCCCGCTGCCGCTGACGCTGCGCTCCGACCCGGCCGAGCCGGGCCTGGAGGCGGCGCCGTTCGTGCTGGCGCACTCCAGCGGCGGGGACTCCTCGGTCTTCGACAACGGCCTGGAGCTCACCGCCACCGAGTGGATCCGCGACGGCGAACTGGCCGAGCTGATCACCACCCGGCACTCCGCCGGGCTCACCGGCCTGGCGCTGCGGCCGGCGGTGGACAACCTCGTCCTGGAGACGGCCGACCGGGCCGACGCGCCGACCCTGGACGAGATGATCGCCCGCACCGAGCGCGGCCTGCTGGTCACCTGCCTCTGGTACATCCGCGAGGTCGACCCGGCGAACCTGCTGCTCACCGGCCTCACCCGGGACGGCGTGTACCTGGTGGAGAACGGCGAGGTGGTCGGCGCGGTGAACAACTTCCGGTTCAACGAGTCGCCGGTCGACCTGCTCGGCCGGATCACCGAGGTGGGCCGCACGGAGCGCTGCCTGCCGCGCGAGTGGGGCGACTGGTTCACCCGGGCCGCGATGCCGCCGGTGCGGGTCGCGGGCTTCAACATGAGTTCGGTGAGCCAGGCCTCCTAGGGTCCGGGCACGGCACGGGGGGAACGAGGGATCGAGAGGCATGGACGAGAAGCGCACGGTCAGGACGAGCAAGATGCTGTCCCGCATCCTGCGGCACGAGCCCGAGCGGGTCGGGATCACCCTGGACGCGGCCGGCTGGGTCGGGGTGGACGTCCTGCTCGCCGCGCTGGCGGCGAAGGGCACCCGACTGACCAGGGCCGAGCTGGACCATGTGGTGGCGACCAACAACAAGCGCCGCTTCGCCTACTCCGAGGACGGCCTCTCGATCCGCGCCAGTCAGGGGCACACGGTGGCGGTCGACCTCGGTCTGGCCGCCGCCGAGCCCCCGGTGCTGCTGTTCCACGGCACCGCCACCCGGAGCCTGGACGCGATATTCCGCGAGGGCCTGCGGCCGATGGCCCGCCGGGACGTCCACCTCTCGGCCGACACCGACACCGCGGTGCGGGTCGGCGCGCGGCACGGCCGTCCGGTGGTCCTGACGGTCGACGCCGCCGCGATGGCGGCGGCCGGCCACGCCTTCCGGATCAGCGCCAACGGCGTCTGGCTGACCGACGCGGTCCCGCCGGAGTACCTCTCACTACTCCGGTAGGAGGCGCCGTCGGCCCCCGGTCTCGTCGGCGGCCTCCGCGCGGCGTACCGTGAAGTGGCCGTGCGGCGAGACGCACGGGTGCGTGGACGAGGGCGGTAGGACATGGGCAAGAGCGCCGGCGGTGGACAGGTCCACCGGATCACGGGGGCACGCAGCAGCCTCACCGAGGACGTCCGGGGGCGACAGCGCCGCTACGTGGCCTCGATGCTGCTCCGCACGGTCTGCGTCCTGCTCGCGGTGATCCTCTGGGACGTCCAGCGGGTGCTGGCGTTCGTCGCACTGGCGGGCGCGGTGCTGCTGCCCTACTTCGCGGTGCTGATCGCCAATGCCGGCCGCGAGCGGGCGCCGGGGCTGCCGAGCACCTTCGACGTCCCGCCGGACACCCTGCTGATGCTCGGCCCCGGCGGTACGGGTGGGGCCGGTGCTTCACGTGATGCCACTGTGGCACAGAGCGTGCCCACCGATTCTTCACAGAGGCAGAACTGACTGTCCGTTTTAGGGGGTTATCAACTGACTCCCTCGACAGAAAGCTCAAAAGAACCTCAGATTAATCATGCAAGACCTCCCCATACCGGGGCCCTGCCGTGACATACTGCGTACGCGCTCCGCATCCCCCGTCGGAGCGACGGACCGACGCCGGGCGGCTCCCCCCGTGGCTGCCCGGCGTCGCCATGCCCGGACCGGCCTCCGCCGTCCGGGGCCGTGAAAGACTGGCGGTGCAGACCACCCGCCTATCGCTGAGGACGGCACCATGGAATCCCCGGGCTCCCCGCAGACGCAGACGCCGCTCTGCTCGGCCAAGGGCTGCCGGGCGGACGCCCAGTGGGTGCTGGTCTGGAACAACCCGAAGCTGCACACCCCGGACCGCCGCAAGACCTGGGCGGCCTGCGAGGAGCACCGCGAGCACCTCTCCCAGTTCCTCGGGGTCCGCGGCTTCCTCAAGGAGGTCGTCGCCCTCGCCGACTGGACCCCGCAGGACACGTCGGGCCCGCGCCTGCCGCTCTCCTGAGCGACCACGCGGCGGCCGCCCGGCCACCGCTCCCCTCAGCCGCCCCTCAGCCGCCGATCGCGGACATCGGCCGCTCGGGCTGGAGGAACTCCGGGTTGTCGATCCCGGCGCCCGCCTTCTTGCCCCACATCGCCGCACGCCAGAGCTCACCGAGTTCGGCGTCCCCGGCACCCGAACGCAGCGCGGTCCGCAGGTCCGTCTCGCCGGTCGCGAAGAGGCAGTTGCGGACCTGCCCGTCGGCGGTCAGCCGGGTACGGTCGCAGGCGCGGCAGAACGGGCGGGTGACCGAGGCGATCACGCCCACCCGGCCCGGGCCGCCGTCCACCAGCCAGCGCTCGGCCGGGGCGGCGCCGCGGCGGGCGGAGGGCTCGGGGGTGAGCGTGAACCGGGTGGAGAGCCGCTCCAGGATCTCCTCGGCGGTCACCATCGAGGACCGGTCCCAGCCGTGCTGGGCGTCCAGCGGCATCTGCTCGATGAACCGCAGCTCGTAGCCGTGCTCCAGGCACCGGGCGAGCAGCTCGGGCGCCTCGTGGTCGTTGATCCCCCGCATCAGCACGGCGTTCAGCTTGACCGGCGTCAGCCCGGCGGCCTCGGCCGCGGCCAGCCCGTCCAGCACGTCCTGGTGGCGGCGGCGACGGGTGAGGGTGTGGAAGGTGTCCGGGTCGAGGGTGTCGAGCGAGACGTTGACCCGGTCCAGCCCGGCGTTGCGCAGGGCCTCGGCGGTCCGGGCGAGGCCGATGCCGTTGGTGGTCAGGGAGAGCTCGGGGCGCGGTTCGAGGGCGGAGCAGGCGGTGACGATCCCGACCAGCCCGGGGCGCAGCAGCGGTTCACCGCCGGTGAAGCGGACCTCCCGGACGCCGAGATCGCGCACGGCGACGGTGACCAGCCTGACGATCTCCTCGTCGGTGAGCAGGTCGGGCTTGGCCAGCCACTGCAGGCCCTCCTCGGGCATGCAGTAGGTGCAGCGCAGGTTGCACCGGTCGGTGAGGGAGACCCGCAGGTCGACGGCCTGCCGGCCGAAAGTGTCGAGCAGCACGGCGGTCCCTTTCCGGTGAGGTTGCGGCCGGGACATGCGGCCGGCCCGGCCACCGCAACCACGGGGCCGGGCCAGCTTAGCCATCGTCCGCCTGTCAGTGGGCGCCCAGCCCGGTCAGTGAGCGGACCTCCAGTTCAGCGTACTTCGCCGGGTCGGCCTTCTCCTTGGAGAGCAGCGTGCCGATCCAGCCGGCCAGGAAGCCGATCGGGATGGAGACCAGACCGGGGTTCTCCAGCGGGAACCAGTGGAAGTCGGAGTTCGGGAAGAGGGCGGTCGGCTTGCCGGAGACGACGGTCGAGAAGACCACCAGCGTCACCGAGCTGATCAGACCGGCGTAGACCGAGCTGACCGCGCCGGTGGTGGTGAAGCGCCTCCAGAACAGTGAGTAGAGCAGTGTGGGCAGGTTGGCGGAGGCGGCCACCGCGAAGGCCAGGGCGACCAGGGCGGCGGTGTTGAGCTTCCCCGCGAAGAGACTGAGCACGATGGCGACCGCGCCGATCGCGACGGCGGCCCACTTCGCCGAGAGGATCTCCTCCTTCTCGCTCGCCCTGCCGCGCCGGATGACGTTGGCGTAGAGGTCATGGGCGAAGGAGGCCGAGGATGCCAGGGTGAGGCCGGCCACAACGGCGAGGATGGTGGCGAAGGCCACCGCGGAGATCACCGCCAGCAGGATCGCGCCGCCGGTGGTGCCCGCGCCGCCGCCGAGTTGTTCGGCGAGCAGCGGAGCGGCGGTGTTGCCGGAGGACTTGGTGTCCTCGATGGCCTTGTGGCCGACGATCGCCGCCGCGCCGAAGCCGAGGGCCAGGGTCATCAGGTAGAAGCCGCCGATGATGCCGATCGCCCAGAGCACGGACTTCCGGGCGACCTTCGCGGTGGGCACGGTGTAGAAGCGAACCAGGATGTGCGGCAGGCCCGCGGTGCCGAGTACCAGGGCGATCCCGAGGCTGAGGAAGTCGAGCTTGGTGGTCCCGCTGGCCCCGTACTTCAGCCCCGGTTCGAGGAAGGCGGCGCCCTTGCCGCTGGCGTCGGCGGCGGCGCCGAGCAGCGCGGAGGGGTTGAAGTGGTACTTGGCCAGCACCAGGACGGTCATCAGCGCGGTGCCCGCGATCAGCAGCACCGCCTTGACGATCTGCACCCAGGTGGTGCCCTTCATGCCGCCGATCACCACGTAGATCACCATCAGCGCACCGACGGCGACGATGGTCAGGCGCTTGGCACCGTCCCCGCTGACGCCGAGCAGCAGGGCCACCAGCGTCCCGGCGCCGACCATCTGGGCGAGCAGGTAGAAGATCGACACCACGATGGTGGAGATGCCGGCGGCGGTCCGGACCGGGCGCTGCTTCATCCGGAAGGCCAGCACGTCCGCCATGGTGAAGCGGCCGGAGTTGCGCAGCGGTTCGGCGACCAGCAGCAGCGCGACCAGCCAGGCGACCAGGAAGCCGACCGAGTAGAGGAAGCCGTCGTAGCCGGAGAGCGCGATGGCGCCGGCGATGCCGAGGAAGGACGCGGCGGACATGTAGTCGCCGGAGATGGCCAGACCGTTCTGGAAACCGGTGAAGCCGCGGCCGCCGGCGTAGAAGTCGGCGGCGCCCTTGGTCTGCCGTCCGGCCCAGACGGTGATGCCGAGGGTGGCCAGGACGAAGATCCCGAACAGGGTCATCGTCAGACCGCGGTGCTCGGTGGCGGAGCTGGCGAGCAGGGTCATTCGGCGGCCTCCCGGGGGGCGTGGACCACGGCGCCCTGGGCTTCGCGGATCGCGGCGGCGGCCGGGTCGAGCCGCCGGTCCGCGTAGCGCGCGTACCAGGCCGCGATGGCGAAGGTGGTGATGAACTGCAGCAGCCCCAGCACCAGGGCGACGTTGATGTGCCCGACCACCTTGGTGCCCATGAGACCGGGGGCGTAGCTGGAGAGCAGGACGTAGAGCAGGTACCAGAGCACGAACCCGATGGTGACCGGGAACGCGAAGCTCCGGAAGGAGCTCCGAAGGGTGCGGAACTCCTGGCCCTCTTCGATGAGTTGGACTTCGCTAGGGGCGGTGGTGATCGGCGGCGATTCCACGTTGTCTCCTCACTCCTTCGGCATGGCGGTCGCACCAGTGGAACGATCGGACGTGAGGGGCGTCACAATCCTGATGCGCGCCGCGCAATGCTAGGAGGGTCGCGCCCGCCCCGAAAGGGGTTGACCGTGATCAGCCATCCGTTCACCCTGTCGCGCTAGTCAATTGGCCGAAAACCATCACTTCCGGACAACGGGAAGGGCGGCACCGACGAGCGGTGCCGCCCCTGATGGAGCCTGTGGTGACGTTGCGTCAGAACGCGATCCGCACCTTCAGCGCGGAGCGGTCGTCCATCGCCCGGTAGCCGTCCGGGACACCGTCCAGGTCGACGGTGCGGTCGAAGACCAGGCCGGGTTCGATGGCGCCGGAGAGGACGTCCGGCAGCAGCTCGGGGATGTACGCGCGGGCCGGCGCGACACCGCCGTTGAGTGAAACGTTCCGGCCGAACATCTGGCCGATGTCGACGCCGGCGCTACCGCCGTGCGGCACCCCGACGTAGCCGACCGCGCCGCCGTCACGGGTGATCGAGATCGCGGTGCGCATCGACTCCTCGGTACCGACCGCCTCCAGTACGGCGTGTGCGCCCTGCCCGCCGGTCAGCTCCTTGACCGCCTCGATCGCGGCCTCGCCGCGCTCGGCGACCACGTCCGTCGCCCCGAAGCGCCGGGCCAGGTCGGTCCGGGCGGTGTGCCGGCCGAGCGCGATGATCCGGCCCGCGCCGAGCCGGTGCGCCGCCAGCACGCCGCACAGGCCCACCGCACCGTCGCCGACCACCGCGACGGTGGCGCCGGGCCGCACGCCCGCCGAGACGGCGGCGTGGTGGCCGGTGGCCATCACGTCGGAGAGGGCGAGCAGGTTGGGCAGCAGCTTCTCGTCGCCCGCCGCCTCCTTGGGCAGCCGGACCAGCGTGCCGTCGGCGAACGGGACGCGCACCGCCTCGCCCTGGCCACCGTCCGAGCCGACCTGGCCCCAGAAGCCGCCGTGCGGGCAGGAGGTCTGCAGGCCTTCGCGACAGAAATCACATGTGCCGTCCGACCAGACGAACGGTGCGACCACGAAGTCGCCCGGCCGTACGTCGCGGACCTCGGCGCCGGTCTCCTCGACCACGCCGAGGAACTCGTGCCCGATCCGCTGCCCGGCCACCCGCGCCGCCACACCCCGGTAGGCCCAGAGGTCGCTGCCGCAGATGCAGGCGTTGACCACGCGCACCACGGCGTCGGTCGGGTGTTGGATCACCGGGTCCGGCACCTCCTCGATCCGGATGTCGTTCGGGCCGTGGATCACGGTGGCGCGCATGGGGGTTTCGTCCTTCACAGAGACGGCCGCGTGGGGGGTGTCGAGCGGCCGGAGAATATTCGACTGGGTGTACGACGAATACGCGTCCCACTCTATTCCGGCCGGTCGGTACGAACATTTCGACCGAGCCCGGCCGCGACGGCGCTTATTCTGTTTGACCATGCATGCGATCCAGCCCGAGACGTACGGCGCGCCGCGGACCGTCCCCGTCCCCGCCCAGCGCTCCGCCGCCCCCGACGAGGGCTTCGCGGTGGTCGACGTCGAGACCACCGGCCTCGGCCGCTCGGACCGCGTCATCTCGGCCGGCGTCTACCAACTGGACGCCGACGGCGAGGTCACCGACCACTGGTACACGCTGGTCAACCCCGGGCGCGACCCGGGCCCGGTCTGGATCCACGGCCTCACGGACGACCTGCTGGCGGGTGCGCCGACCTTCCCGGAGATCGCCGGGGAGTTCGCCGAGCGGCTGCGCGGCCGGGTCCTGGTCGCCCACAACGCGCTCTTCGACTGGAACATGATCTCCCGCGAGTTCTCCCGGGCCGGCCTGCGCGCCCCGGTGGACCAGCGGATCTGCACCATGGTCCTCTCCCGCGACCTGCGGCTGCCGCTGCCCAACGGCAAGCTGTCCTCGCTCGCCGGGTACTTCGGCGTCAGCCAGCGCCAGGCGCACAACGCCCTGGACGACGCCCGGGTGCTCGCCGAGGCGTTCCGCCCCAGCCTGCACCTGGCGCGCGCGGGGGGCGTCCCGTTGCCGCTGCAGACCTGCGTGGCCGTCACCGACCTCGGCGAGGAGGAGCCCGCCTCCCCCGGGCGCAGCTCCTGGACCGGTGCCTCCTACCGGCAGGCCCGGAAGCGCCCGCCGTGCCCGTACCCGAACCCGGGGCGCTGGGAGGACGGCAAGCCGTTGGTGCAGGGCATGCGGGTGGCGTTCACCGGCGACACCGCGACCGACCGCGAGCTGCTGGAGGACCGCGCGGTGGAGGCCGGCCTGCACATCGCGTCCTCGGTGAGCCGGCTCACCAGCCTGCTGGTCACCAACGAACCGGGCGGCTGGAGCGGCAAGGCCCGCAAGGCCCGCGAGGTCGGCACGCCGGTGGTCGGCGAGGACGCCTTCCTCCAACTGCTGCGGGAGGTCGCGCCGCACCCCGGTGCGTGAGCCGGGTGTGAGGTGGGCGTACCGTGCCCATGTGTACCGTTTTCTGCTCTCCCGGCGCTGGCTGATCACGCTGCTGATCGCCCTGCTGATGATCCCCGCCACCATCCGGCTGGGGTTCTGGCAGCTGCACCGCCACGAGGCGCGGGTGGCCCGCAACGAGCTGATCGCGCACGCCCTCACCGACCGGGCGGTCCCGTTCGACACGCTGTCGGCCACGCCCGGTTTCGCCGTCCCGAAGGACCTGACCTGGCGAGCGGTGACGGCCACCGGGCAGTACGACCCGGAGCACGAGTTCGTGGTCCGCAAGCGACTCAACTCCGAGGAGAAGGTCGGCTACTTCGTCGTCACCCCGCTCAGGCTCGCCGACGGCGGGGGCACCGTCCTGGTCAACCGCGGCTGGGTGCCGTCCGGCGACTCCGCCACCACCTACCCGCAGGTGCCGGCCGCGCCGGCCGGAGAGGTCACCCTCACCGGCCGCCTGCGCCCCGACGAGACCGCGACCGGCAGCATCCGGGACCGGGCCGGCCTGCCGGACCGGCAGTTCAACCTGATCAGCAGTGACCAGCAGACGAAGGAGAGCGGCGCCCCCCTGCTCGGCGGCTACCTGGAGCTCACCGCCACCACCCCGGCCCCGGCCGACCAGCCCGAGCTGCTGCCCGAGCCCAACCACTCCGACATCGGCCCGCACATGGCGTACGCGATCCAGTGGTGGCTGTTCACGGCGCTGATCCCAGTCGGCTTCTGGGTCATGGCCCGCCGCGAGGCCAGGGACCGCGACAAGGAGGCCGCCGAGGCCGAGGTGGAGCTGGAGCTGGAAGCCGTGCCGGCGTAGCCGCGGGTTCCGCGAGCTACAGCACGTCCTCCAGTTCGCGCAGCAGCCGCACCTTGGCCCGGGCGCCGACCATGGACTTCACCGGCTCACCGCCCCGGAAGACCATCAGTGTCGGCATCGACAGGACCCCGTACGCGGCCTGGGTCTGCGGATTGTGGTCCACGTCCACGGTGACCACGGTGAGCCGGTGCGCCTCCTCCTTCGCGATGTCGGCCAGGACCGGCACCATCTGGCGGCACGGAGGACACCAGTCCGCCGTGAACTCCACCAGGACCGGCCCTTCGGCCGCCAGTACCTCGGTCGCGAACGTGTCGTCCGTGACCTCCGGAACCCCAGCGATCTTCCCCATCTACCGCTCCTCCCACTCGACTGCCAACTCACACTGCGGCGTCTGCCAGGCGGCCTCGGCCGCCAGTTCGTCGCGGGCCTGCTCGGCCCGGGCGAACTGCTCGGCGACCTGCGTACGGACCTCCTGGAGCCGGGCGATGCACTCGTCCAGCTCCGCCAGCTTGCGCCGGTAGACCTCCAGCGAGGCCGGGCAGGAGTCCCCCTCCGGGTGACCCGCCCGCAGGCACTCCACGAACGGGCGGGTCTCCTCCAGTTCGAAGCCGAAGTCCTGGAGCGTGCGGATCTGGTTCAGCAGCCGCAGGTCGTCCTCGCCGTACGCGCGGTAGCCGTTGCCCGCCCGTCGGGCGGGCAACAGCCCGAGCTGCTCGTAGTAGCGCAACGCCCGGGTGGTCGTCCCCGCCCGCTCCGCCAGCTCGCCGATCCGCATGACCGCACCATTCCTTCCGGCCGCCGTTCGAACGCCGTCGGGTACGACGGTAGACGTTGACGCGGGCGTAAAGGCCAGCGTGCCGGCGCAGTCGGCCGAAACTCGTCGGCGCGGGGCCCGCGCCCGGCCGCGGATCCGGCCCGGACCGCCGCCGACCGCCCCCGGTGCCGGCCCGCCCGACGCGCCCCCCTACCCCGCCGCGCCCCCGACCCGGCAGGATGGGAGCCATGGATCTTGGACTGAAGGACACGGTGTACGTGGTCACCGGCGCCACCCGGGGCCTCGGCCTCGCGGCCGCCCGGGAGCTGGCCGCCGACGGCGCCCGGGTACTGGTCAGCGGCCGGAGCAAGGAGTCCGTCGCGGCGGCGGTGGCCGAGCTCGACGCCCTCGGCGGTGGCGCGGCGCACGGCCTGGTGGCCGACAACGCGGACCCGGAGACCGCCGGGCGGCTGCTCACCGAGGCCGTCGAGCGCTTCGGCCGGCTGGACGGCGTGCTGATCAGCGTCGGCGGGCCGTCCGCCGGCCCGGTGACCAGCACCCCGGAGGAGGCCTGGCGCGGTGCCTTCGAGTCGGTCTTCCTCGGCGCCCTGCGGCTCGCCCGGGCGGCGGCCGAGCGGCTCGGCGAGGGCGGCGTGATCGGCTTCGTGCTCTCCGGCTCGGTCCGCGAGCCCATCCCCGGCCTCGGCATCTCCAACGGTCTGCGGCCCGGCCTGGCGATGGCCGCCAAGTCGCTCGCCGACGAGCTGGGCCCGCGCGGGATCCGGGTCGTCGGCCTGCTCCCGGCCCGGATCGACACCGACCGGGTCCGCGAGCTGGACGCCCTCGGCGGCGACGCCGCGGCCGCCCGGGCCCGCAACAGCGCCACCATCCCGCTCGGCCGCTACGGCACCCCGGCGGAGTTCGGGAAGGTCGCGGCCTTCGCACTCTCCCCCGCCGCCTCCTACCTGACCGGTGTGATGATCCCGGTCGACGGGGGCGCCCTGCGCGGGCTCTGACCGCCTGGGGCCCGTCCGCCGGGCCCGGTGGCAGGCGGCTACTCGACCCGCGGACGCCTGCGCCGGCCGCCGCCCCGGGGCGCGGCGGCCGGCTTCGCCGTCTGCACCCGGATCCGCAGTTCGGCGGGCAGGTCGGCCAGGCCGAGGCTGGACCGCGCGTTGCCGCACGGGCCGGTCTCGAAGTGCTCGACCAGCTCCGCCGGATCGCCCCCCGGGGTCAACCGCACGACGGCCCGCAGCCGCAGCCGCTGCCGCCGGGGCCCGCGCAGCAACCGGACGCTCACCCGCTCCACCTCCGGAAGAACCACCGTCCCGGTCTCCAGCGCCTCCGCCAGGGCCCGGGTGCGCAGCCGCAGCCGCAGCCCGCTCGCACCGGGCGTGGGGAGGACGATGGTCGCCGGACCGCTGCGGCGCAGCTGGGCCAGGAGCCACCAGGCCGTGCCGGCCACCACCAGGGCCAGCCCGGCGATCACGGCCGGCCACCACCAGGACTCGTCCGCCCAGCGGGTCCGTGAGCCGGCGCTGACCACCGGCTGGTCCGGCGAGGTGAGCGGCCACCCGTCGGGCACGTCCAGCCCGAGCCGCGCGTAGAGGTCGAGCCCGCCGGCCAGTACCAGCACTCCGGCCGCCAGCAGCAGCACGGCGACCACGCCCAGCAGCACCCGGTTGACGGTGGACCGACTCACCAGACCCCTCCTCGTCCGACCCTTACCAGCACCAGCACCCCCGTACTCCGCCGCCCGCTCCCGGCCGGCACCCCGCTCACCCGGCCCCGCCGGTCTTGCCGGCCTCACCGGCCTCGCCTGCCTCGCCTGCCTCGCCGACCCCGCTGACCTCACCGGCCTGGCCGACCCCGCTGACCCCACCGACCTGGCCGGTCTCACCGACCTGGCCGGCCGGCGGAGCGCCCTTGGTGGCCTCCGGTGGCGGCCCGGGCACGCCGTCGCCCTCCCCCCGGCCGCGCTTCGCCCGCACATCGAGGCGCAGCGGCCGGGCCAGGGTGACCCTGGCCAGCTCCGCGCGCAGCTGCCGCTGCACCGAGGCCGGATCCGCGGGGCCCGTGAGCGCCACCTTCACCCGGCGGCGGTTGATCCGAATGGTGAGGTGCTCGATGCCCGGCAGACCGGCGACGCGGTCGTGCAGGAGGTGCCCGACACCGGTGCGGTCGATGGCGGCGGAGGTACCGCCGTGCGGGCGCAGCGGGAGCCAGCGGCGCAGGCCGGGGGCGAGCGCGAGCCAGAGCAGCCAGCCGCCGAGCAGGACGGCCACCCCGGCGCCGAGCAGCACCCAGAAGTCGTCCGGGTGGCGGGTGGCCAGTTCGTCGGCGACCTCGGCCCGCCAGCGGCGGGCGGCGTGCCCGGTGCGCACGGCGATCACGTCGTAGAGCAGTGCGGCGGCGACCAGCAGGACGGCGACGGCGACCAGCACGGCGGCGACCGTCCGCGGCGACCGCAGCCGGGGCACCTTGACGGCCATCGGCTCGGGTTCGACGCCTCCCGCCGGGAGGGCGTCCGGCGCCGGCCCGGTCATGCGGCTCCCCCGGTGATCAGATGCTCGACGACCACCACCACCTCGGCGACCCGCGTCCCGGTCAGCCCGCCGACCTGCGCGACGATCCGCTCCCGCACGGCCCGGGCGAGCGCGGCGAGGTCGGCGGGGAAGGGCAGGTCGACGGCGACCCGGACGGAGACGGTGGTGCCCCGCGTGGCGACCGACACCTTCGGCGGCCCGCCGCGCTCCGTCCGCCCGCTCCACGCGTCGGTCAGCGCCTCGCGGGCGGCCCGGTCGGCGATCCGGGCGTACACCCGGTCGGCGATCCGCAGCCGCCCGCGGGCACCGGGCTCGCGGCGGCGGGCGACGGGGGCGGCGGGGGACGCCATCAGCGGCGCCGGTCGCGGCCGCGCAGCAGATCGCCGAGGTCACCGATCTCGATGTCGCCCTCCAGCAGGCGCCCCACCACGAAGCCGACCACGCCCAGCGCGGCCACCAGCAGGAACGCCGCGAAGCCACCGAAATAGCCTGCGAAGCCGAGGGCCATTCCCACCACCAGGCCGACGATGGCCAGGTTCATCCGCTCCTCCTCGTCTTCCGCTCATGCCCGCCGAGGGGCTACTTCAACTTGGGCCGCTGTCCGGCGGGGACGCTCTCCTCTTCCTCCTCCTCGACGTCCGGCTCGTCGGGCAGGTGGACGTCGTTGACCGCGATGTTGACCTCGACGACCTCCAGCCCGGTCATCCGCTCGACCGCGTCGATGATGTTCTCCCGCACCTGGCGGGCCAGTTCGGGGATGACCACGCCGTACTCGACGACCAGGGCGATGTCGATGGCGGTCTGCTTCTCGCCGACCTCGGCCTTGATCCCGCGCCCGATGCTGGACTTGCCGCCGGGCACCCGGTCGCGCATCGCACCGAACGTCCGGGACAGGCCCGAGCCGAGCGCATGGATACCGGAGACCTCGCGGGCGGCCATGCCGGCGATCTTCTCGATCACCCCGACGGCCAGGGCGGTGCGGCCGCGTTCGGCCTCCCGGCCGGCGTCGGCCGCCGGGGCGGCCGGTCCGGGCGCGGCGGGGGCGGGGGGGTTCTTGTGCATGGTGGCGGGCGTCGGAGTGTCAGGCATGGGCGCTTCTCCCGTCGTACGGCTCCAGCTATATCGCAAATCGCTCCAACTCTGGCATTTCGCCACGATTCCCGCCCCTGGAGCGTCGACCCTCGGCCGGCCGGAACGCCGAAGGCCCGGCTCCGGGGTGGTCCCCGGAGCCGGGCCTTCGGCGCAATCGTGCGGTCAGTCGCCGATACCGGCCAGATCGCGCAGCCGGCGAGCCTGCGCCACCCGTTCGGCCGAACGCTGCTCGTCGTACGAGCGGCCGCCCGCTCCCTGGAGCAGCACCTTGGTCTCGATGACGGCGCTGCGCGGGGCGGCCAGCAGTGCGGCGGCGAGGTCGCGGGCGGCGGAGTCCAGCTCCGCGCCGGGCACGGCCAGGTTGGCCAGACCGATGGCGGCGGCCTCCTCGGCGCCGACCCAGCGGCCGGTGGCGCAGATCTCCAGCGCCCGGGCGTAGCCGACGAGTTCGGTGAGCGGCTTGGTCCCGGCGAGGTCGGGGACGAGGCCGAGCGAGGTCTCCTTCATGGAGAACCGGACATCGTCGGCGACCACGCGCAGGTCGCAGCCGAGGGCGAGCTGGAAGCCGGCTCCGACGGCGTGGCCCTGGACGGCGGCGATCGAGACCAGGTCGGACCGGCGCCACCAGGAGAAGGCCTCCTGGTAGGAGGCGATGGTGTCGTCGAGGTCCTTGTCCTCGGCGGCGGCCAGCTGGAGGAAGGTGCGCTCGCCGGGGATGCCCTCGGGGGTGAACATCGCGCGGTCCAGGCCGGCGGAGAAGGAGAGGCCCTCGGCCCGCAGCAGCACCACCCGGACGCTGCCGGGCAGTTCGCGGCCGGCGGTCGTCAGCGCGCGCCACATCGCGGGCGACTGGGCGTTGCGCCGTTCGGGCTGACAGAGGGTGACGACGGCGAGTTCACCGTCGACCTCCAGGCGGACGCCGTCCTGCTCCCAGCTCGGGGCCTGCGGGTCGGTGGCGGGGGCGGTCATGCGGGGACCTCCGGTGGCGAGGGACTTGGCTACCGGAGAGTAACAAAACTGGGCGCGCAGCGGCAGGGCCCGGAGCACCCGCCGTTGCGGACGGCCCCGGGCGGGTGGCGGCGGGCATGACGATCGGCGGCCGGTTCGCTCCGGCCGGGGGCAGACGACCAAGCGTCGCCTCCCCGACCTGCGCCCTGCCGCCGAGTCATCCGTCCATGAACTGACGGACCGTCAGGAGCTGGCTCCAGCAGTAGCTTTGTTCTTGCCCCGCGTGGCACCGCCGCGGCCCCGGAGGATCACTCCGGACTCGCTCAGCATCCGGTGCACGAAGCCGTACGAGCGACCGGTCTCCTCCGCGAGAGCGCGAATGCTCGCCCCGGAGTCGTACTTCTTCTTGAGATCGGCCGCGAGCTTCTCACGCGCGGCACCGGTCACCCGGCTGCCCTTTTTCAGAGTCTCGGCCACCCGTGCCTCCTCGTAGCGTTGCTCGGTCAGATTCCCATGATCACCCATCCACCGGCTCCTGGCCACCCATTCGACAAGGTCGATGCCGGGAATGCGCGGTCCGTCGGTGGTGATCCGAGCGCACAAGGGCGCTCACGCAGAGTGCACGCCCCCGGGGTGCTACCGCCATTCGGCGCGAAAGAGCTGATCAGCAGCGTCGGCCCGACCACGATCGAGTGGCGGGCCGACGGAAGCTTCTCAAACGGAATCCCGGACCTCTTCATTCCCGGACACGCCGTAAGTACTAGTTTTTCTGGTCCAAAGAGTGGATGAGGCGTCTACTCCAGGCTGGACGGAAGCCGGCCTCGGATCAGGCCAGCGAGACCAGGTCGTTGTACGCCGGGCTCCAGAGGTCCTCCACGCCGTCCGGCAGCAGGATGATCCGCTCCGGCTGGAGCGCGTCGACCGCGCCCTCGTCGTGGGTCACCAGCACGACCGCGCCGCTGAACTCGCGCAGCGCGCCGAGGATCTCCTCGCGGCTGGCCGGGTCGAGGTTGTTGGTGGGCTCGTCGAGCAGCAGCACGTTGGCACTGGAGACCACCAGCGAGGCCAGCGCCAGCCTGGTCTTCTCGCCGCCGGAGAGCACCCCGGCCGGCTTGTCGACGTCGTCGCCGGAGAACAGGAACGAGCCGAGGATCTTGCGGATCTGCACCAGGTCGGTGTCGGGCGCCGAGGACCGCATGTTCTCCAGCACCGAGCGCTCCGGATCCAGCGTCTCGTGCTCCTGGGCGTAGTAGCCGATCTTCAGACCGTGGCCCGGGATCACCTCGCCGGTGTCGGGCTGCTCCACGCCGGCGAGCATGCGCAGCAGGGTGGTCTTGCCGGCGCCGTTGAGCCCGAGGATGACGACCCGCGAACCCCGGTCGATGGCCAGGCCCACGTCGGTGAAGATCTCCAACGAGCCGTAGGACTTGGAGAGCCCGCTGGCGGTCAGCGGGGTCTTGCCGCACGGGGCCGGGTCCGGGAAGCGCAGCTTGGCGACCTTGTCGTTCTGCCGGACCTGCTCCAGCCCGGAGAGCAGCTTCTCGGCACGGCGGGCCATGTTCTGCGCGGCCACCGTCTTGGTCGCCTTGGCCCGCATCTTGTCGGCCTGCGAGTTGAGGGTCGCGGCCTTCTTCTCGGCGTTGGCCCGCTCGCGCTTGCGGCGCTTCTCGTCGTCCTCGCGCTGCTGCTGGTACTGCTTCCAGCCCATGTTGTAGACGTCGATCGCGGAGCGGTTGGCGTCCAGGTAGAAGACCTTGTTGACGACCGTCTCGACCAGTTCGACATCGTGCGAGATGACGATGAAGCCGCCCTTGTAGGTCTTCAGGAAGTCCCGCAACCAGGCGATCGAGTCGGCGTCGAGGTGGTTGGTGGGCTCGTCGAGCAGCAGCACGTCGGAGTCCGAGAAGAGGATCCGGGCCAGCTCGACACGGCGGCGCTGACCACCGGAGAGGGTGTGCAGCTCCTGCTCCAGGATGCGGTCCGGCAGGCCCAGCGCGGCGGCGATGGTGGCGGCCTCGGCCTCGGCGGCGTACCCGCCCTTGGTGAGGAACTCCGTCTCCAGCCGCGCGTACTTCTTCATCGCGTTGTCCCGGGTGGCGCCCTTGCCGTTCGCCATCCGCTCCTCGTTCTCGCGCATCTTCTTCAGCACGCTGTCGAGGCCGCGGGCGGAGAGGATGCGGTCCTTGGCGAGGACGTCGAGGTCGCCGGTGCGCGGGTCCTGCGGGAGGTAGCCCACCTCGCCGGAGCGGGTGACCGTGCCCGAGGCCGGCAGGCCCTCGCCGGCCAGCACCTTGGTGAGCGTGGTCTTCCCGGCGCCGTTGCGCCCGACCAGACCGATCCGGTCGCCCGGGGCGACCTTGAAGCTCGCGGACTCGATCAGGATGCGGGCACCGGCGCGCAGCTCAAGGGCGTTGGCGGAAATCATGGCTGGGACTACTCCTGGGACGTGGGCGGGCGCCTGGGCATGGCACAGGGCCGGGGCAGCGGAAGGGGGCGTCGTCGTCGGATCGGCGGACCGCGCTGGGCGGCGCCGCTCGTCCGCTAGTGCCCGGAGAGAACAGCCATGGCGGCAAGTCTACCGGGCCCCGTGGCGGGGCCCGGTGGCATCGACCGCTGCGGGTACCGGTCTCAGGGCTGCGGGACGTCCTCCGGGGCGGTGCAGCTGCCCTGCGGGCGGACGGCGGCGAAGGGCTCGACCGGGCTGCCGCAGGCCGCCTCGGGGGCCGCCGCCTTGGTGTCGAACACCTTGGGGCCGACGATCGGGCCGTCCGAGATCAGCACCCGGCGGCCGTCCAGGGCCTTCATCGACACCGTCGGGCCCGCGTTGAGCTGCCAGCCGGTGCTGTCCAGCCGGTAGCCGGTGACACCGCCGGAGACCGGCTGGCCGGTGCTGTTGGCACAGCTGCGCGGGACGAGCACCGCGAAGTCGGTGCCCACCGTGCGGGTCGGGTCGTAGACGCAGTTGCCGGCCGGCTTGGAGTTGTAGCGAAGGTCACCGTCGGCGTCGCGGAAGCCCATGGTCAGCTCGGGCGTGACCACGGCCACCCAGGGCGAGGACTGCTGGACGGTGTACAGGGCCGCCGCGGCCCGCTCCCGCTGGAGCTGCCGGCGCTGCTCGTCGGTGCGCTTCTCGGCGCCCGGCTCGCCCTCGCCGATCAGCCAGTCCGCCAGGCCGGGCACCGCGCGGTGCCAGCGCACCTCGTGGTCGCCGGGGCGCACCGAGGTGACCAGTCCGTCGTCCCAGACGACCACGGCGCTCTCGCCCGCCATCGACAGGTACAGCGCGGTGGCACCCTCGCGGCGGTAGGACCACGCGTGCTCGCCGGTGGCCCGGTTGTAGGCCTCCAGGCCGGGGCCCACCTTCAGCTCCAAACCGTCGGCGCCCAGCGACTGCGTGCTGACCGGCCCGACGCTCGCACCGCCCGGCTCGGCCACCCGGTCCCCGAACGGCACCGGCTTGTTGGCGTGCGCGGCCGCGCCCGCCACAAGGACCAGCAGCACCGCCAGGGCAGGGAGGATCGATCGAGGGGTGAGTACACGCAGCGGCTTCCAGGACACGGGCGGAGCGTACCTTTCGACACCCTCACGAGTCAGCCGGACCCGGCCGCGCGTCCGAACGGTGGATGCGCGGGCGACCGTTTCGCGCCCTTCTCCCGAACCACCCGCCCACCTGCGCCGTCGGGCCGCCGAACGCCCCGGCGACGCTCCGGTCGGCCCGTCGACGTAGGGCCTCCAGGGCCGCCCGGACTGTTACAGAGGTGATACACGGCACATTGCGGCAGACGGCGTTCGAATATCGCCCACTTTAGGGTGACATTCGGCTTTTCCGACGCTCACGGGGCCTACTGTCTGCAAGCGGGGTATCACGGTCCGTCCCGCTGCCCCGCCCCGTGACGCCCGGAGGAGAGCCCATGCGACTCGGCCGCCTGACGCTGGCTGCCGCCGCCCTGCTGATGCTGACCACCGCGAGCGTCCCCGCCGGGACGCCGCTCAGCCAGACCGAACGGCAAACCCTCTCCTCCGACGCCTTCCAGCCCCGCGGCGCCGCCCCCCGGCCGGTCGTCCTGCGGCCGAACCACGAGGCACCGTTCGGCGCCTTCGTCGGCTCGTGGGACAAGTACATCCCCCAGCTGGGCCGCTACGCGCAGTGGCTGAACAACGCCAACATGCAGGTCGGCCACACCTATCTGGCCGGAAACAGCTGGGCGGACGTCGAGGGCGATCCGGTGGTGCTCGGGATGTGGTCGCAGTGGCGGCTGGCCGACCCGTCCCGGATGCTGATCCTCGGCGTCCCGATGCTCGTGCCCAACGAGGCGAACGTGCCGGACGGCGAGGTGGCCAAGCTGCTCGCCCAGGGCGCCCGCGGGGATTTCGACCGGCACTTCCTGCGGCTCGCCCGCCGGCTGGTGGCGCTCGGCGGCACGGACACCGTGCTCACCCCCGGCTGGGAGATGAACGGCGTCACCTACACCCACCGCTGCAAGCCCGACCCGACCGCCTGGAAGGCTTACTGGCGGCGGATCGTCTCGGTGATGCGCTCGGTGCCCGGGCAGCGCTTCCGCTTCGACTTCACGCCCAACCGGGGGCAGGACGCGATCCCGTGGACCAGGTGCTACCCCGGTGACGACGTGGTCGACATCATCGGCATGGACAGCTACGACCAGCCGGCCGGCGCCACCTTCGACGACTACGTCCGCGAGCCGTACGGGCTGCAGGACCAGGTGGAGTTCGCCGCCAAACGCGGCAAGCAGGTCTCGTACCCGGAATGGGGGCTGTTCCGCAACGGGGACAACCCGGAGTTCGTGCAGCGGATGGTGGAGTGGATCCGCACCCACGACACCAGCTACCAGACCGTCACCGACTACTGCCCCCACGGATTCTGGCAGTGCTCGCAGAACCCGCGCTCCAGCAGCAGGTTCAAGCAGCTGATGGCCGGGTCGAAGGGGGCACCGGCCGCAGCCGCGCCGGCGCCCGCCCCGACGGTCGCCCCGGCACCGGGGGCGACTCCCTCCGCCACGGCCTCCGGCCCCGCTTCGGCTTCGGCCTCGGCTTCGGCCTCCGCTTCGACCGGGCCGTCGCCGTCGGCGGTGGCGGCCGCCTCCGGGGCGCCGTCCGCGTCGGCCTCCCCTTCGCCCTCGCCCTCGCCCTCGCCCTCCAACCTGCCGGCCCGGCGCTGAGGACCGGCGCCCGGGCCGGGCCGGCGGGCGGTCAGCTCCGCCGGCGGGCCGCCAACGCCTCCTTGAGCCTCGGCAGGCGGGTGCGCAGTACGTGCACCGCGACCTGCCGGGCCCCTACCGAGCCGGCCCGGGCGGTGACCGCCGGGGCCGGCCCGCGCGGGCCGAACAGCAACCGCTGGTTGGGCAGTCGGTCCGGCCGCCAGCGCTGCTTGTACGGCTCCTGGCCGCGCAGCAGGCTCAGCACCGGGATGGCCGCGCCGACCGTCTCGTCCAGCGCCACGCCGAACAGCAGGCCGGCGATGTCCAGCCGCTCCCGCAGCTCCGGATGCGCACCGTACAGGTAGAGGCCGCCGAAGGACGGGCAGAGCAGCAGCAGGTTCACCGCGACCAGTTCGCCGTCCAGCCAGTACTGGTGGACGGACGCGCGGCCGGTGGCGACCAGACCGGTGGTGGACTCGGTCAGGTGCCGGGCGAACCGCTCGGTGCGGTGCTCCGGCGTCACGCCGCGCTCGCTCCACTGCAGGAAGTGCAGCCGGAGCAGCCCGGCCAGGGCCTCGGGCACCTCCTCCGGCGACGTCGTGCGGACCTCGACCCCGGACTCGGCGATCTTGCGCAGCTTCACCCGGGTGCGCTGGGCGGTCTTGCCGGGCACCCGCCCGAGCAACTGCTCCATCGGGACGGCCGGCAGGTACTGGCAGAGCGAGTCGGTGAACCGGAGTCGTCGGCCGCGCCACCGCTCGAAGACCCGCTGGACGGCCGCCTCGGGGTGCACCTCGCGCAGTTCCAGGCTGTGCCAGGGGCGGGTGAGCGGCAGGGCGGCGGCGAACTCGGCGGCGGCGCGGTCCGCGCAGGAGTCGTCGAGCAGGATGTCGGTGAAGTCGATCAACCCGTCGCCGAGGCCGGTCAGCCCGCCGAGGGGGCCGTGGCGCCGCTGGAACGCCCCCGCGCCGACCAGCCGGCCGTCGCGGCGGACCAGCAGCACCAGCAGCTCGCCCGGGCGGCCGTACTGACGCCACCAGGAACGCTGCCAGACGGCGGCCTGGAAGAAGGTGGCCGTCCGGCAGCGGGTGACCAGGTCGTCCCACTCCTCGGCGAGGGCGTCGAGGGCGTCATCCTCCCGGCGCAGTTCGGTGGTCCAGCGGGGCGCTCCGGGCTGGGCGGGCAGGCCTGCGGTGACCGGCACCTCGGTGCTCATCGGCCGCTCCCGGCGGCGCTCTTCTCCTTCGTCGGGGTCTTCTCGGCGGCCGTCTTCTCGGCGGTGGTCTTCTCCGTGACGGTTTTCTCCGCAGGTGCCGCCCCGGTGGCCGGCTGCTCGGAGGGCGTCGGCTCGGCCGGGGCGCCGGCCGCCCGGGCCGGGGCCTCCTCGGAGCGCGGGCGCGGGGTGGTCGGCGCGGGGCCGGTGCCGGTGCCGGACGCGGCAACGGCGGCCGGCGTGGGCTCGGTGCCCCGGCGGCGGGTCATCATCACCAGCGCGCCGATCAGCACCCCGGCGGCGGCGCCGACCGCGACGTCCAGCTGTGCGGACGGGGTGGTCGGCTTGTCCGGCTCGGCGGCGGGCGCCAGCGGGACCAGCTGGACGCCGGTCTCCTTGGTGCTGGCGTTGGCGAAGGCGACCAGCGAGCGGGCCACCGCGTCGGCGGCCCGGACGGCCTCCGGCGGCCGCGCGCCGGTGCCGGTGATCTCGATCATCGGAGCGTCCGGGGAGGTGGTCCCGTGTACCAGGGCCTCCAGCTCGGCGCGGCTGTGCCCGGTCTCGGCGGCGGCGGCCGCGAGCACCTGGGGCTGGCCGGCCAGCCGGCCGTACGCCTGGGCGAAGTTGATCGCGGTGGCGCTCTCCCCCTGGCTCTCCGGCACCACGATCACATAGGAGTTGGCGGCGTACGAGGGGTGGGCGACGACGGCGTACCCGGCGCCGGCGGCGGCGCCCAGCGGCACCGCGAGGACCACCGGCCACCAGCGGCGGGCCAGGCTGCGGACGCTTCGGCGCGGTTCGGACATGGGGTGCTCCTTGGATATGGGGGCCGCCCGGCCGGCGGCCCGGGGGTTCGGCGGCTGCCGACGGCTCAAGCGGGTGCCAGGCGGTCGTAGAGGGCGCCGAGGTCGGCGGCCACCCGGACGATGTCGTAGTGGCCGACCGCCGGGGGCCGGGGCAGGGGCTCGGGGCTGTGGTCGTTGAGGTGGCGCAGCTCGCGCAGCGCGGTGGTGTAGGCGGCGGCGTCGGAGGGGATCCGGCGGGCCTGCGGAGCGGCGGTCGGCGGGAGTTCGTCCAGGGCCGGACAGGCGCTGTGGCGGACCGGCAGGCCGGCCGCCAGGCCCTCCAGGACGCCGAGGCCGAAGGTCTCGGCGGTCGAGGGGGCGGCCAGCACGTCCAGCGCGGCCAGCAGGTCGGGGACGTCGTCGCGCTCGCCGGTGAGGACCAGGCGGTCGCGGACGCCGAGTTCGGCGGCCCGCCGCTCCAGGGCGGCGCGCTCGGGGCCCTCGCCGACCAGCACCAGCCGGGCGGCCGGGTCGAGGCCGGCGAGCGCCTCCAGCAGGACGTGGAACCGCTTGCCGGGCACCAGCCGCCCGACTCCGCCGACCACCCAGCTCGCCGCCGGGAGGCCGAGGTCGGCGCGCAGCCGGTGCCTGGCCGCGGCCCGGTCGGCGTCCGGACGGCGGTAGCGGGCGGCGTCGATGCCGTTGGGGATCAGCTCGACCCGGCCCGGCGGCACGCCCCAGGCGTGCAGGGTCTGGGCGACCTGCCGGGACACCGCGACGGTAGTGGTGCCCAGGCGCTCGGCCGCCAGGTAGAGGCCCTTGACGCCGCGGGTGACCGGGCGGCCCTCGATCACCCCCGCGTGCAGCGAGTGCTCGGTGGCCACCACCGCCCGGACGCCGGCCAGCCGGGCGGCCAGCCGCCCGTACAGGCCGGCCCGGTAGAGGTGGGTGTGGACGAGGTCGTAGCGGCCGGACCGGATCAGCCGGACCAGCCGGGGCAGCGCGCCGACGTCCCGGTTGCCGCGCATCGCCAGGTGGTGGACGGTGACGCCCTCGGCGCGCAGCGCGGCGGCCACCGTGCCGGGGTTGGTCAGCGCGACCACCTCGCAGTGCTGGTGCGCGGGCAGGTGGCGCAGCAGCAGCTGGAGCTGGCGCTCGGCGCCGCCGGAGGCGAGACCGGTGACGATGTGCAGCACCCTCACCGGTCGGCCCCCCGCCGGCCCGCCCGCTCCCCGGCCGGGCGCTCGGACCCGCCCGCGGTGCTCCGGGCCCCGGCGCTCCCCTGCGCCTCCTCGCGCTCGGCGCCGGCCCGGCCCTTCGACGCGGAGCGTGCCCCGAGGCGGCTGCGGCGCAGCTCGGTGACGGTGTCGCGAAGACGGTGCCGGCCGCGCTTGGCCCGCAGCCGCAAGGCGCCGTCGCGGTCGCCGACGTAACAGCGGGGCAGCGCGTAGCGGCCGGTGAGCGGGGAGTGCGCGATGGCGCAGGCGTAGTCGTAGCCGGCGTCGCGGACGGCCAGGGTGGCGGGCAGGTCGACGGCGCCGTACGGGTAGCAGAACCCGGTGACCGGACCGCCGACGACCTCCTCCAGGGCGCGCCGGCTCTCCCGGGTCTGGGCGGCCAGGACGTCGGCGGGCAGGCCGGGCAGGGCCTGGTGGCCGAGGCCGTGGGAGCCGATCTCCCAGCCGGCGGCCGCGAGTTCGGTGACCTCCTGGACGGTGAGCAGCTTCTTGCGCGGGCCCTTGGCGTCCCAGTCGTTGGCCCGGCCCAGCAGGTCGGCGACCACGTAGGCGGTCGCGGTGAACCCGTACGCCTGCAGAATCGGTACGGCGAAGCGGCCGAAGTCCGCGTAGCCGTCGTCGAAGGTCAGGCCGACCATGTTGTCGGCTCGGCCGGCGGCCCTGGCCCGCATCAACTCGCGGACCGAGACGCCGCGCCGGCCGCGCCGGTGGAGCCAGGCGATCTGCTCGGCGAAGCGCTCCGGGCTGACGGTCAGCTGGTACGGGTCGTCCTTCTCGACGGCCACCGAGTGGTACATCAGGATCCACGGCGAGGTGGCCTCCTGGACGGGTACCCGGGTGGCGGGTCGGCGACTTCGGGGCAGCTGTGCCTCCGGGCGGCGGCCCGCGGCGCGCGGTACCTCGGTCCGTGGTCCGGCTGCCGCCGGCGCGCCGGAGCGGCGTACGCCCGACAGCACCGACCGTACGGATCCCCGTTCAGCGTCCATGGGGAGGCTTCCCTTCATCGGCAACGGATGGCGGGCACAGGGCCCGGACGACGGCGAGGACCGGTCCGCGCACCTCGCGGGCACCGAGACCGGTGCCGAGGGCGGCGAAGGCGAGCGCCACGGTGAGGCCCCCGAGCAGCGTCGACAGCAGGGGGTCGGCGGGGAGTCCGGCGGCGGGGGTGCCGAGGGCGGCCGCCCCGGCGGCGGCGGCCAGCAGCCTGGCGTGGCCGCCGAGGACCAGCCGCAGGCGCAGCGCGATGCCGCGCAGGACGAGCCCGCGCAGCAGCAGTGCCGCGGTGGTGGTGATGCCCGCCGCGTTCCCGGCGGCCAGGCCGAGGGCGCCGAAGCGGGGCGTGGCGAGCAGGCCGACGGCGACGGTGACGACCAGGCCGAGCACCATGGCGGCGGCCGGATACCAGTCGAGCAGCCGGCGGCCGCCGTCGTCGGTGCGCGGGTCGCCGGCCCGGCGGACCACCGGGCGGAGCGAGAAGTAAGGGCGGATCATCACGCCGATCAGCGCCTGCGCGGGCAGTCCGAAGCTGTAGACGCGGATGACGGCCGCGGTGGCGGCGGTGTCCTGGGCACCGAAGGCGCCGCGCTGGAAGAGCAGGGCGACCACCGAGGGGGCGCAGGCCAGCAGGAAGGCGGTGCCGAACAGGACGACCGCGGCCGCCTGGCCGAGGTCCTTCTCGACCCGGTCGCGGGCGGCGGTGAGGTCCCCGGCGGCGAGCGCCCGGGCGACCAGCGGGAAGGTCACCGTGCAGATCAGGATGGCCGCCGTCATGGCCAGTTGGGAGACCTTGGCGGCGTAGTTGAGGTGCGAGATGGTGCCGGGCGGCAGCGCGGAGCCGAGGAAGCGCTCGATGAAGACCTGAGCCTGCCGGGTGAGCGTGAAGGCGGCCACCGGCAGCAGCGCGAGCGGGATCAGCACGAGTGCGGGGCGGGCCCGGCGGCCCCCGGCGGCGCGGCCGGACCGCAGCCGGCGCAGGAACGGCACGACCAGCAGGCCGGCCATCAGCAGGCTGCCGAGGGCGACGCCGATCGCGGCGGAGCGGACGCCCCAGAGCGCCTGGCAGCCGAGCAGGACGCCGAGGATGCCGACGTTGTAGGCGACGTAGATGCCGGCCGGGGCGGTGAAGCTGTGGTGCGCCCGGAGTGCGGCGGCGAGGTAGCCGGCCACGCCGAAGGGCAGCACGGTGCAGGCGGTGATCCGGGCGCAGGTGACGGCGAGCCCGGGGTCGGCCAGGCCGGGGGCGAGCAGGTCCACCAGCTGGGGGGCGCCGAGCGCGGCGCCGAGCGAGAGCGCGGTGAGCGCCAGCAGCAGCCAGGGCAGGGTCGCGCGGACCAGCTGGCGGACCGGGTCGGGCCCGTCCGGGTGCTCCTCCCGCAGGACCAGGGCCAGGGCGAAGGCGGGCACCATGAGGAAGGACATGGCGTCCTCGATCAGCAGCGGTGCGGCGGTCTCCGGGACGGTCCAGGCGACCAGGAACGCGTCGGTGCCCTGGTTGGCGCCGAAGTAGCGGGCCAGCAGCAGGTCGCGGAGCAGGCCGAGGGCGGAGCCGGCGGCGCTGAGCACGGCGGTGATGCCGAATGCCTTGGCGAGGAAGCCGCGCCGGGGGGCCGTCGTGGTCTCGGCGGCGGGTGCGGAGCGGGGGGCCGGCAGCGTCGGGGTGAGCGCGGTCGGCCGGTCGGTGGTCATCGGGGGGTCGCCTCCGGTGTGGCGCCGGCGGCGGTCCGGGCGGCGAGGCCGAGGACGACGGAGGTCAGCACGGTGGTCGTGCCGCCGATGTCCGCGTAGAGGAAGTCGACCAGGACCCAGACCAGCAGGGCGAGCGCCGCGAGGCCGCCGCCCCGGGCCCGGCGCAGGCACCCGATCAGCAGACCGAGGAACAGCGCGGCGTAGGCGACGATGCCGATCAGCCCCTGCTCGCTGAGGACCAGGAAGTACATGTTGTGCGGGGAAAGCAGCGGTTCGCGCTGGAAGCCGATGGTGGCGTCGGCCGCGTCGCTGCCCGAGGAGAGCCGCAACGGGGCGTTACTGTCGCGCAGTTGCTGGAAGGCCTTGGGGCCGGCGCCGCTGACCGGGTGGTCCTGCCAGATGCGCCCGGCGGTGGACCAGAGGTCGTAGCGGTCGGACACGGACTGGTCGGGGGCGGCCGAGACGGAGCCGATGGAGCTGATCCGGGCGGTGACGCCGGAGGCCCCGAGGCCGAGGCCGCCGATCAGCACGACGGCGGCGGCCAGGCCGAGGACGGCGCTGCGGACGGCCAGCCGGGCGTCGGCGCGCAGCAGCAGGACGGCGGCGGCGGCGCCGGTGGCGATCCAGCTGCCGCGGCTGAACGAGACGGCGAGCGGGAAGGCCAGGAAGGCCGCGGCCGCGAACATCGCCCGGCGCAGCTTCGGATGGCCGGCCGGGCCTCGCTCGGCGAGTCCCAGCGCGAGGGCCGCGAGCAGGCCGTAGCTGACCACGGTGGACATCGCCATGATGTCGAGCGCGCCGAAGGTGCCGACGGCCCGGATCGGCCGGCCGGTGTAGGAGGCGCCCGTTCCGGTGAGGTACTGGTGGGCGCCGACCACGCCCTGGACCAGCGCGGCGGCGACGAAGGAGCCGAGCACCAGCCGCCGGTCGGTGCGGTCGCGCAGCGAGCAGAGGACGGCGGCGGGCACCAGGACGAAGACCTGGGTGAGCCGGACGAAGCCGGTGAGGCTGGCGGCCGGGTCGATCGAGCCGACGGTGGCGACGGCGGCGGCGAGCACGATCACGCCGAACTGCACGGCGGCGATCCGGCCGATCGCGGGGGTGCGGCCGCGCAGCAGCTCGACGGCGGTGACCGCGACCAGGGCCAGCGAGGCGAGGTCGGCGGCGGTGACGTGGACGGCGGCGGTGACGTCCTTCTCGCCGGTGGGCACGCAGACCAGGAGCACGGTGGCGGCCGCGAGCAGGCTGGGCCGGGCGGCGAGCGCCGCGACCGTCCGGTGTAACGCCCGGGCGGGCGTCGGGACGAGATCGAGGGTGAGGGCCACGCTGGTCAGCTTCCGTCCGGGTGGAGCATCAGGGCCGCGGTGCGGCACAGGATCTTGACGTCCTGCCAGAGGCTCCAGCTCTCGATGTAGCGGTTGTCGAAGCGGGCCCGGTCCTCGATGGAGGTGTCCCCGCGCAGGCCGTTGACCTGGGCGAGGCCGGTGAGGCCGACCGGGACGCGGTGGCGGTCCGCGTACTCGGGGTAGGCCTGGCTGAACCGCATGACGAAGTAGGGGCGCTCGGGGCGCGGGCCGACCAGGCTCATGTCGCCGCGCAGCACGTTCCACAGCTGCGGCAGCTCGTCCAGGGAGCTGCGGCGCATCAGCTTGCCGACGGCGCCCATCCGGTGGTCCTGGGAGATGTTCCAGCGGGTCGCCGACTCGTGCTCGTTGCTGGGGCGCAGGGTGCGGAACTTGAGGACGGTGAAGACCCGGCCGTCCAGCCCGGTGCGCTGCTGGCGGAAGAGCACGCCGGGGCCGGTGTCGAAGCGGACGGCGAGCGCGCACAGGGCGAGCACGGGGGCGAGGGCGAGCAGGCCGAGGCCGGCGGCGGTGACGTCCAGGGCGCGCTTGGCGGCCCAGCCGGGGCGGCGCATCGCCGGGCGGTCCACCTTCAGGCAGGGGAAGCCCCAGAGGTGGTCGCCGCCTGCCGAGTGGCCGTTCTCCAGGGAGCCGTACTCGCGCAGCGCGGGCACCAGCCAGACCTGGCAGCCGAGCCGGGCGGCGTCACGCAGGGCGGCGGCGGTCTCGGCCTCGTCGGCGGCGCCCGCGGTGGCGACGACGTGGTGGATCCGGTGGCGGCGGACCTCGCGCTCCAGCACCTCGCGGCCGCCGAGCACCGGCAGGTCGGTGTCGCCGGCCAGCAGCGGCGGGTCCGGGTCGAGGAAGCCGACCGGGCGCATGCCGTACTCGCCACGCTCGCTGAGGGCCGCGGCGACCCGGCGGCCGAGCCGGCCGGCGCCGAGGACCAGTACGGGGCTGGGCCGGCTGCGGCGGATCCGGCGGACCAGGTGGAAGAGCAGCGTCCGGCCGCAGACGGCGAGCAGCAGCTGGGCGCCGAGCAGTACGGTCAGCCGGGCCGGGTTGGCGGGGCCGGTGTCGGGCCAGCGGCCGTCCAGGCAGCCGGCCAGGGTGACGGCGAAGGCGGTGGCCACGACGGCCCGGACGATCAGCGCGGGGAGCTCGTCGAGGACGGAGAGGGTGAGCCGGGCCCGGTAGAGGCCGCCGGCCAGGTTGAGCAGGAGCAGCAGCGGGAGCAGGGCGGCCACGCCCAGCAGCGGATCGACCCGGACCGCCGGGTCGAGGGCCCGGTTGGCGAGCCCGGTGGCGGTGCACAGGGCGAAGGCGTCGACGGCGGCCAGGGTGACGGGCAGGGCGAGCCGGGAGCGGACCGGTCGGCGGTGGCGGCGGAGCGCCGGGGTGCTGCGGGTCTGTGCGGACCTGGCCGGGCGGTCGAGCAGTCCGGTGGCGGGCCGGCGCGGGCCGGACAGGGGCCGGCCGGGCCGTGGCACGCTGTCGTGGTCAATGGTCATCAGCGCACGAACTCCCCTGCTGTGTGCCCGGGGTGACGGCGGCCCGGCACCGGTTGGCCCGGGGCGGCCGTCCCGGCCCGGTGGGCGCGGTCCTGACTGCACCTGCTGCCGCTGGCGCCTTTCGGTTCTCTCGCGAATTCCCGGCGTGAAATCGAAATGAAGCAGGCAAAATCGAACAGTACCGAACGTGGCCCTGGATGCTGGAAGTTGACTTGCCATTTCATTCCAGCCGCCCATTAATAGGTATTTCTGATTTCACCCCTCGCCCACAAACCGGTTGAGGGTGCGAATACGACAGCTCCGCAGCGGAGGGCATTCACGGCATGTGAAACGATCAGATCCGCTCTGGGACACGGGCACGGCGGCGTCCGGCCGCCGGCCCGGCGCCCAGCAGATCGCGGTAGAGCGCGTCCACCTGTTCGACCACCGATCGCACGTCATGGCGCGCCACGGCGTGCTCGCGCAGGCGCGCACCGCGTCGCTCGCACTCGATCGGGTCGGACAATGCTTCGGCCATTCGGGTGGCGAGCGCGGCGGCGTCCTCGGGCGGCACGACCGCGCACTTCCGCTCGGTCGGAGGCAGGCATTCGCGCGCTCCGGGCACGTCCGTCAACAGGACCGGCCGGCCGGCCGCCATCGCCTCCAGCGGCGCCAGCGCCATCCCCTCCCAGCGCGAGGGCAGCACCACCAGATCGGCCGCCGCCAGCCACGGCCGCGGATCCGGCACCTCCCCGGCCAGCCGGATCCGGGACGGTTCGGCCGACTCCCGGACGGCGGCGGCCAGCCGGGCCTCCTCCGGACCAGTACCGACCAGGGCCAGCCGGGCCTGCGGCACCAGCCGCAGCAGCTCGGGCCACGCGTCGAGCAGCACGTCCTGGCCCTTCTGGCGGCAGAGCCGGCCCACGCAGACCGCCAGCGGGGCGTCGAGGTCCAGGCCGAGCGCGATCCGGGCGGCCCGGCGTTCGGCGGGCGCGTAGTGGCGCACGTCGACGCCGTTGGGCACGACCGCCCAGTCGGCGTGCAGGCCCGCGGCGACGCCGTCGGCCCGCTCCTGGACGCTGACGCAGAGCAGGCGGTGCGCCCAGCGGGTCGCGTACCGCTCCCAGCGCAGGGTGGCGGCGGCCAGCGCACCGTCGACGGCGGCGAACGACCAGGCGTGCGGCTGGAAGACGGTCGGCACCGCGCCCCGGATGGCCAGTCGGCCGGCCAACCCGGCCTTGGCGCTGTGCAGATGGACCATGTCGGGCGCGGCGGCGCGGACGATCCTGCGCAGCCGCCACGCCTCGGCGGCAACGGACGGACCTGGCGAACGGCGGGCGGGCCAGTCCTGGACCAGCGCGCCGGCGGCGGCGGCCTCCTCGGCAAGCCGGCCGCCGCGCGGGCAGGCGACCAGCACCCGGTGGCCGGCCTCGCGCTGGCCGCGAACCAGGTCGACGACGACGCGGGCGACCCCGCCGTCGACGGGCTGCGAAATGTGAAGGATCGTCATATGCACGGCGGCGAGCCTAGGGTGGCTCCGCCGTGCCCGGCGGCCCTCGTCACCCGCAGGTGGCGGCCGTCCACCCGTACGGCTTGCTCGTCGTACGGGTGGGCGAACTCATCGAATCTTCTTGCTGACCGGGCGACCGGTGCGGCGGATCCCGGCGGTCCCCGGCGGACACCCGGCGGTCCCCGGTTGGGGATCCGGGGGCCTCGTGGGCGTCAGCGGACCTCGGCGGCCAGGTTGGCGAGCACCTCGTCGTGGATCCGGTTCAGGCCCTTCGGCGCGAAGGTGCGCTCGAAGAAGCCGCCGATGCCGCCCGCCCCCTGCCAGGTGGCCGAGACGGTGACCTTCGACCGGCCCTCGCCCGCCGCGGCCACCGTCCAGGTGATCACCATGCTGGAGTTGGCGTCCTTCTCCACCAGCTGGTCCGGCGCGGGCGCCGAGACGGTGAACAGGCAGTCCCGCACCCGCTTCTCGGTGGCCTGGAGCCGCCAGTGCACCTGGGTGCCCGCCCCGGTGCCGCCGACCCGGACCTCGTACTCGCTGTACTGCGCGGGCAGCAGCTTGGGGCGGGTCACCTGGTAGTCGGCCAGCACCTCGTAGACCCGCTCGGGGGTGGCGTCGTAGACCCGCTCGGTGGTGGCCTGCACCTGTCCCATGACCTTGCTCTCCTCGTCTGGACGTCCGGTTTCACCGGCAAGCCAACCACAGGGCACGGCCCGGGGCGGTGCAGGGGCTCGGGGTGGCCCGGGTCCGGCCGGCCGCGGGGCGCCCGGGCCCGGGCTCAGGACAGCCGCAGACCCCCCGTCCGCTGCGCCCGGGCCTCGCCGAGCCGCAGCGCGAGCACCGCGCCGGCCAGCAGCAGCGTGCAGAGCACCGCCAGCCAGGCCAGCCCGGGGGCGAGCGCACCGAGCCCCTCCCTCTCCAGCAACGCACCGCGGACCACCGCCAGGCTCCCGGTCAGCGGCAGCGCCGCGCCGAGCACCCGCAGCACACCGGGCAGCGCGAAGACGGGCAGCCGGACCCCGGCGACGAACCACATCGGATCGTCCAGCACGGTGTAGACGAAGGCGGAGTCCCGCGAGAACACCATCAGGCTGTTGAGCAGCGCGCCCCAGGCCACCGCCGGCAGCAGCAGGGCGAGCAGCACCACCGGGTACACCCAGGGCCCGGCCACGTCCAGGCTGCCGAAACCGAACGCGGCGGCGCCCAGGAAGCAGGTGAGCAGCCACGCGTTCTGCAGCAGCGCGCCGGCGCCGTTGGCCAGCATCAGGACCAGCCGGTCGGCGGGCGAGAGGAAGAGCAGTTCCAGCGTGCCGGTGGTGCGTTCGAAGGCGAAGTTCCACGCGGACTGGACCAGCGAGAAGAAGAACGCCCAGGCCAGCGCCCCGGTCGCGAGGAAGCCGAGCAGCTTGGCCGGGTCGGCGGCCAGCGGCCAGCGGGCGGCGGCGGCCGAGCCGGCCGCGATCGGGTGCAGGGTGTAGTAGGTGGCGGCCAGTTGGAGCAGCGGCCAGATCAGCATCGAGGCGAGCACCAGCGGCTGGCCGAAGAGCGTGCGGTGCTGCTTCAGCGCCTCGGCGGCGAACACCTTGCCGGCGTGCCGCAGCGGCCTGGCGGGAGGACGGTCGCCGCCCGGGCCGGGCGGCCGACGCGTGCCCGGGCGGGGTGGCGGGAGGGTCCGGCCGGAGGGGTGCGGTGGAAGGGCGGGGCCGGCGGGGTACGGCGGCCGCGCGCCGCGGTCGGCCGCGCCGAGCACCAACGCCTCGGTGGGCGGCAGCGCCCCGGTGGAGGGCAGGCCGGTCATGCGCTCACCGCCGACCGGCCGCCGGCGGGCGACGCGGTGCTGCCGGTGAGGGCCAGGACGGCGTCCTCCAGGCTGGCCTCGGTGACCTCCAGCCCGCCGATCGCCCCGCCGGCGGCGACGATCGCCCCGGCCAGCGGGCCGGCCACGTCCTCCGGGTGACGGACGGTGACCAGCAGGCCACCCTGCTCGGCCGCCCCGAGTTCCGCGCGCACGCCCAGGCGAAGTGCGAAGTCGACCACGGCGGACTCCAGTTCGGGAGACGGATTGGTGACGGTGACCCGGACGCTGCGGTGGCTGCCGGTCTCCGCCTTGAGCTCCGCCGGGCTGCCGGCCGCGAGGTGGCGCCCGTCGGAGATCACGTAGACGTGCTCGCAGAGCTCCTCGACCTCGGTCAGGTAGTGCGAGGTGAGCAGCACCCCCCGGCCCTCGGCGGCGAGGCCAGCGACCACCCGGCGCAGGTCCCGGGCGATCGGGGCGTCCAGGCCGAGGGTGGGCTCGTCCAGCAGCAGGTACGCCGGGTCGTTGATGAGGCCGCGGGCGATCGAGAGCCGCTGGGTCATGCCGCGCGAGTACCGCTCGACCGGGGTGTCGGCGGCCCCGGTGAGGCCGACCAGCTCCAGCAGTTCGCCGATCCGGGGGCGCAGCACCGCGCCGGGGACGTCGTAGAGGTGGCCGAAGTAGCGGAGGTTCTCGGCGCCGGTGAGCTTGCCGTAGACCATCCGCTCGCCGCCGGCGATCAGGTTGATCCGGCGCCGGGCCTCGCGGGCGTGCTCGACCAGGTCGAGGCCGTCCAGGGTGACCGTGCCGGAGGTGGGGCGGAGCAGCGTGGCGAGGATCTTGATGGTGGAGGTCTTGCCGGCGCCGTTGAGGCCGAGCAGCCCGGTGACCCGGCCGGCCGGGATCTCCAGGTCGAGGCCGTCCACGGCGGTCTTCACGGCGCGCGGGCCGAAGAGGCCCTTCTCCCGGGTGCGGAAGGTCTTGCGCAGGGCGCGGGTGCGGATCATGTCAGTGGCTCCGGTCCGGGTGGTCCATGGGTCAGAAGCTCCGTTCGATGGCGCGGCGCTCGGCACCGGGCAGCAGCCACAGGCCGACCAGCAGGTAGCCGAGGCTGAGGGCGAGGCAGGTCACCAGCCGCGCGGTGAGCTCGGTGAGCGGCTGTCCCCGGCCGAGCGCGCCGCGCAGCACGTCCATGGCGGAGGTGACGGGCAGCAGCTCGGCCAGCCACCGGGCGGGCGCGGGCAGGTAGCTGTTGGGGAAGGTGATGCCGCAGAGCAGGGAGACGGCGAGGAAGACGGTGTTCTGCGAGATGTGCGCCTCGCCGGCGACGATCATCAGCGCGCCGAGCACGACGGCGACGGCGAAGACGGCGGCGGTGAGCGCGAGCAGCCCGGCGAGGGCCGCCAGCGGGTGCCAGGCGGGCAGGGTGACGCCGAGCGCCGCGGCGAACCCGCCGAGCAGGCCGACCTCGACCGCGGTGTTGAGCAGCGCGAACCCGGTGAAGCCCAGCAAGTAGGGCAGCCGCCCGGCCGGGGCGATCAGCAGCGCGCCCAGGGTGCCCTGGCGCTGCTCGGTGATCAGTGCCTTGCTGCTCCAGAGCAGCATCCGCACGGTGAACATGTAGCCGGCCGCGCCGATCGCGACGTAGCCGAGGTAGTCGGCGCCGCCGGTGCGGGCGGTGAAGTCCTCGGCCACCGAGCCGCCACCGATGGCGTGCAGACCCAGGTAGGACAGGCCGAGGGTGAACACGCCGATCAGCAGACAGCCGACGGCGTAGGACCACGGGTAGGCCCGGCGGGTCATCGTCCAGGTGCGGTGCAGCGTCGCCCGGGCGACGGACATGTGCTCCCCCTCCGTTCTCGTTCGCTCTCATGCGCTCCAGCGCTTGAGTTCCGATAAGAAACTTACAAGTTCCTTTTCGGAACTCGCAAGGGGGTGCGAGGATGGACCGTCCTGACCGCGAGAGGAGCGACGGTGCTCAAAGAGGTACCCGAGCGGGACGCCAGCTGCGCGATCGCCCACTCGGCGGCCGTGATCGGCGACTGGTGGAGCATCCTGATCGTCCGCGAGTCGGCGCGCGGCCTGCTGCGCTTCGACGAGCTCCAGCACGAGCTGGGCATCTCCCGGAAGGTCCTCACCGAACGGCTCGGCCACCTGACCGAGGCCGGCGTCCTGGCACGGGTGCCCTACCAGAGCGGCCCGGTGCGCTACGAGTACCGGCTCACCGAGGCCGGGCGGGCACTGCTGCCGGTCCTGGTCGCGATGCAGGACTGGGCGGACCGCTGGCTGCTCGGCGACGGCGCGCTCTCCGGCTCGGCCGAGCCCGGCAGCGCCGAGGCCGCCCGGATGGCGGCGCTGCCCGGCACCCGGCTGCCGGCGCTCACCCTGCCCGCGCACACCGGCGGCGAGCTGGACCCGGTCGACCCGGCGGCCGGCGCCACCGTGCTGTTCTGCTACCCCGCCACCGGCCGGCCCGCGCCACTGCCGGCCGGCTGGGGCGACATCCCCGGTACGGTCGGCTGCACGCTGGAGAACCGGCTCTTCCGCGAGGCGTACCCCGAGTTCCGCGCGGCCGGGCTGGCACTGCGCGGGATCTCCACCCAACGGCCGGACGAGCAGCGGGAGTTCGCCGAGGCGGAGGGGATCCCGTTCCCGCTCCTGTCCGACCTGGACGTCCGGCTGGCGGCCACCCTCCGGCTGCCCACGTTCCACGTCGGCCAGGGCCTGCGGCTGAAGCGGGCGGTGCTCGTGCTGGACCGCGAACGGGTCGTGCGCCGGGTGGCCTTCCCGGTCACCGACATCCCCGCCGCCGTCCGGCAGGCGCTCGCGGACGCCCGCGAGGTGGCGCGGGAATCCCGCTGAACGGGTCGGACACGGAAGGTGCACGGGTTAGGGTGACGAATGTGCTCGATCAGGTGACAGCAGTGCGCTACGTCGATCCGCTGCGGGCCGGCGGGTCCGTCCCCGGCGTCGTGGAGACCGACGACCTGGGCACCTACGTGGTCAAGTTCATCGGGGCCGCGCAGGGCCGCAAGGCGCTGGTGGCCGAGGTGATCGTCGGCGAGCTGGCCCGTCGGCTCGGCCTGCCGGTGCCCGAACTCCGGCTGGTCGACTTCGACCCCGCGGTCGCCGACGCCGAACCCGACCCCGAGGTCCAGGACATCCTCCGGGCCAGCAGCGGGCTCAACCTCGGGATGGACCTGCTGCCCGGCGCCCGCGACTTCAGGCCCGGCATGATCCCGGTCGACCCGGTCGAGGCCGGCCGGGTGGTCTGGCTGGACGCGCTCACCGGCAACGTCGACCGCACCGTGCACAACCCCAACCTGATGGTCTGGCACGGGAAGCTCTGGCTGATCGACAACGGCGCCGCGCTGGTCTTCCACCACCGCTGGTCCGGCGCCGCGGCCTCGGTCGGCAAGCGGTACGACCTGAGCGCCCACGCCCTCGGTGGCGCCGCCCCCGACGTCCGGCTGGCCGACGAGGAGCTCGGACCGCTGGTCACCACCGCCCTGCTGGAGGAGGTCGTGGCGCTCGTCCCCGACGCGTGGCTGGCCGACGAGCCCGGCTTCGACTCGGTGGAGGCCTTGCGGCACGCCTACGTCACGCACCTGGCCACCCGGGCGAAGCTCTCCCGCGACTGGCTGCCGGACGGGTTCGCCACGCCCGAGCAACTCGGCGAGGCCGAACGCCGGCGCGCCGCCCGGAGCCGGGCGGGCCGGCCCGCGTGGCTCCAGGAGGTGCCGGACCTGCACGGGAAGCCGTCGGTCGAGACCGTCTGGGACCACCACTTCGAGTGAGGCCGGGCGGCTGCGAGCTCGGGCGGTCGTCGGGCCGGCGGCCACGGAGTTCGCACCGGCTCGGCCGACGCCAGGCTCTCCCCACCCTTTCGAGTACCGGTACTCGAAAGGGTGGGGAGCGGGACCTGAGTCCCACTCCCCACCCACGGTTCGATCAAGCGCCGGGATCCGGCTCAGCGCTTCCGCATCACGCTTCCGCGCCGGGCCTCCGAGCCCGGTGACGGCCGGTCAGCGCGTCAGCGCCACCACTGGACCGCCTTCTCGGCGTTGATGATGCCGGCGCCGTAGAAGCCGTTGTCGTCCACGCCGCCCTCGCAGGTGGCGGTCCACTCGCCGGCGCCGCCCGGGTTGTACGGGCCGGCCGGGCAGGCGTGCGACTCGGCCTGGTTGGTCAGCATCTCGGTCAGCTCCTCCGGGCTCGCCCACGGGAAGGTGCTGGCGAGCAGCGCCAGCACACCGGCGGCGTGCGGCGAGGCCATCGAGGTGCCCTGCATGTAACCGTACTGGCCACCCGGAATGGTGGACAGGGTGCGGCCGTTCTTGTCCGGGGTGTCCGGGATCTGGTAGCGGCGGTCGCCACCGGGGGCGGCCACGGTGACCTTGCCCTTGCCGTAGCTGGAGTAGTACGACTTGTCCCCGTTGACGCCCACCGAGGAGACCGAGACGACGCCGTCCAGCTCGGTCGGCAGGCTGAGGCAGTCCTGGGTGACCGGGCGGGTGCCCGGGGTGGTGTCGTCCGGGCTGCTGACGTCGACGGTCTTGTGGGCGAGGTCGATGTTCTCGTTGCCCGCCGCGGCGACGTTGAGGACGCCCTTGCGCTGCGAGAACTCGACCGCGCGGCGCACCGCGGTGGTGATCGCCGCCTGGTCGGCGTCGTTCTGGCAGTTGAACATCCACGGGTCGACGTAGTAGCTGTTGTTGGTCACCTTGAACTTGTGCTCACCGGCCCAGACGAAGCCGCAGATCGCGTACTCCGGGTAGATGAACCCGCCGTCGTCGACGACCTTGACCGCGGCCAGCTTGACGTTCGGGGCTATGCCCTCGATGCCCTTGCCGTTCTTGGCGGCGGCGATGGTGCCGGCCACGTGGGTGCCGTGGTCGCCGTCGGGGCCCGGCTGCCAGGCCGCCCAGTCGGTGTTCGGCTTGCCACCGTCGATGCAGGAGACCGACTGCGAGGCGTCGACGTTGGCGGCGAGGTCCTCGTGGGTGCCGTCGATGCCGGAGTCCAGCACGCCGACGGTCACGTTGCGGCTGCCCAGGGAGAGCTTGTGGGCCTTGTCCACGCCGATCTGGCGCATGTCCCACTGGTTGGCCCAGTAGGGCTCCTCGCCGGCCGCGGCGGCGGTCACCGGCTCGGCGGCCACCTCGGCCTTCTGGTTCTCGGCGGCCGTGATGCCCTTGGTGCGGCTGGTGCCGACCGACTGGACGCCCTTCGCCTTGCGCAGCTTGGCGGCGAACTGGGTGTCGGTCGAGCGGGCGATCACCACGCCGATCTGCTCGTAGGAGTACACCACGCTGCCGCCGAGGGTCGTGACGGCCTTCTCGACCTTCTGCACCTGGCCGTGGTTGGCCTGGGTGTTGACGACGTAGCTCAGCAGCGGCCCGGTCGTCGGCTCGGCCCCGGTGGCCGCGACGGCGGTACCGGCGGGCAGCGCCAGGGCACCTGCCGCGGCAAGGGCGACGCCCACCGCGGCGTACCGGGTCCGGCTGATCCGAGGAACACTCATAGGGGTTGGCCCTCCCGAGTCGTCGTGCAGCTGCGGATGGCAGGTGCAGTGGAATGATCGGGACGCTAGTGAACATGCGTTGCAATCCGCAAGAGGTAGTCATCTAATCGACACCGTTCGGCCACTTCCGAGGGGTGTGGTTCCGGGCTCGCCGACCCGGCGTCAATCCATACGGTGAATATCCGGACTGCTCGTTCTTTCCCTCGGCCGGGCGTGGACGATCCACATTTTCCGGGCCCCGGCAGCCGCCCGCGTACCCGGTCGGACGGGCTCCCGGGAGGCTTCGCCGCACCCGTCCGCCCAGCCGCCCGCGTACCCGGTCGGACGGGCTCCCGGGAGGCTTCGCCGCACCCGTCCGGACCGTGCCCGCCGGCGCCGGGCGGGGCCCGGGCCGCCCCTGCCCGCCGTTCAGAGCCGGTACAGGCGGCGGGCGTTGTCGGCGGCGACCTGCCGGGCCAGGCGCTGCGCGTCGGCCGCCGAACAGGCGCCGTCCGCCCGCCAGCCGTCCAGCAGGGTGCCCAGGCCGTGCCGGAACTGGGCCGCGCCGACCAGGTACAGCTCCGCCAGCCCGTAGGCGTCGGTGGAAAAGAGCAGCTTGCCGAACGGCGCCAGCTCCAGCATCTCACCGAGCACGGCCGCCACCCGGGGCCCGACGTAGGAGGCCGTCAGCCCGAGGTCGGTGTACACCTGGGGGAAGGCCTGGGCCAGCCAGGCCGCCTGCCGGTGGTAGGGGTAACCGTGCAGGAGCACCAGCGGCACGCCGCTCGGCTCGGCGGCCCGGACGAAGTCGGTCAGCAGCGACGGGTCGGCCCGGTGCAGGGTGAGGTCCGGGTCGCCGAAGCCGGTGTGCAGTTGGAGCGGCAGGCCGAGCTCGGCGCAGACGTCCAGCGCCGTCCAGAGAAGGTGGTGCAGCAGCACCGGGTGGGTCAGCCGGCCGCGCCCGGCGCGCAGCCACTTCCCCGCGGCCGCCGTCACCTCGGCCGGGGCGGGCCGTTCGGCCGGCACCGCCAGGCCGTGCCGGTAGGCCAGGACCGACTTGACCGCCACCGCGCCGGCGGCCGAGGCGCCCAGCGCCTCGCGGACGAGGCGCGGCCACGCCCCGGCCGACGCCGACACCGCCTCGGCGACGGACTCCAGCCGGATCACCTCGCGCACCCGGGCACCGGCCGCCTCGGCGAATTCGCTGAGCGGCAGCAGCGGGTGGCCGGCCGCCCCGGCCAGTCCGGTGTCCACCAGGCAGGTGTCCAACGCGGCGGCGGACAACAGCCGCCGGGTGGCCTCGGCGGCGCCCAGCTCGGCCCGCCGGGCCAGGTAGTCGGCGGCGGGGGCGTGCGCGGGCAGCCCGAGCGCGGGCGGGCACCAGCGCCGCACGGCGAGACCGAGCGCGCTGTCGAACGGCGAGGTGCCGGGCGCGGGCGGCCGGTCGGACTCGGTGAGCAGCCCGGCCAGGGCGCCGTCGGCGAGGTGGGCCGCCACCACACTGTGGCAGTGGTGGTCGACCAGCGCCGGGACGTCCAGCGAGTGCACCGGTCAGTACCGCCAGCGGGTGGCCGCGACCAGCTGCTCCGGGGTGGCCGAGGCGTACTGCTCGCCCTCGGCACGACGGACGGCCAGCACCGCCTCGTACAGCGGCTCGCCGAGCGCCTCGCGGAGCACCGCCGACTTCTGGTACGCCGCGAGCGCGTCGCCCGGGCTCGCCGGCAACCGGGGCACCGTGCCGGGCACGGCCTCGGCCGGGTCGCCGGTGAACTCCGGCGGCAGTGCCAGCCGCTGGTCCAGCCCGGCGAGGCCGGCGGCGAGCACCGCGCCGACCGCGAGGTACGGGTTGGCGGTGGCGTCGAAGCACTTGACCTCGGCGTTGGCCGCGGTGGCACGCTCCCCGGAGGAGCCGGTCACCAGTCGCAGCGCCGCCTCGCGGTTCTCCAGGCCCCAGCACTGGTAGGCGCCGGCCCAGCGCGAGGGCACCAGCCGCAGGTACCCGGCCGGGCTGGACGAACCGAGCACCAGCAGCTCGGGCAGCGCGCCGAGCACCCCGGCGAGGAAGCCCTCCGCCTCGGCCGTCAGCCCGTGCGGGCCGGCCCCGCCGCGGGCGAGGTTCCGGCCGTCCCGCCAGAGGCTGAGGTGGAGGTGGCCGCCGTTGCCGACCGAAAAGGCCTCGACCACCGGGGCGAAGGAGGCACGCAGGCCGTGCCGGGCGGAGACGGCCCGGATGGTCTGGCGGATCAGCACGGAGGTGTCGGCGGCCTCGACCGGACCCTCCGGGGCCACCGACACCTCGAACTGGCCCGGGGCGTACTCGGGGTGGATCTGCAGCACGGTCAGACCCTGGGCCGTGAGCGCGCGCAGCACCTCGCGCAGGTAGTCGGAGAGGTCGGTCAGGCGCTGCATGCCGTAGGCCGGGCCCTCGGTCGGGTAGCGGGGCTCCTCCTGCGCCGGCCCGGCGAGCGCGACCACCCACTCGACCTCGATGCCGGCCTTGACGGCGATCCCGCGCGCGGCCGCGGCGGCGGTCATCCGGCGGGCGAACAGCCGCTGGCAGCCCGGGTGCGGGGCGCCGGACTGGGTGTAGCGCTCCCCCGGCGCCCAGGCCCAGCCGGGCTGGGCAGCCAGCGGGACCACCCGGTCGAGGTCCGGGTAGAGCCGGAGGTCTCCGGTGGGACCGCCGATCAGGGGGCTGCTGACGATGGTGTCGTCGGCCAGGAAGACGTCGAAGCAGGGCGCCGCGCCGACGCCCCACTGCGCGGCGTGCACCAGCCCGTCCAGCGGGACGGCCTTGACCCTGGCGATGCCGGCGTTGTCCACCCAGGTGACGGCCACCGCCTCGACGCCGGCCGGGCGCAGCCGCTCGACGGCCGCCTGCGCCCGCGCGCCGCGTTCGGCGCGTGGGGGCAGCGTGACGGCGCCGGGAAGGCCGGCCGTACCGGGCGCCGACGCGCCGGCAGGCCCGGACGCGGCGTCGGGCACTGCGTCGGACGCGGGCTCGGACGGGTCGGCGAGGCCGGCGGAGGAGACGGTTCCGGTGCTCATGCGCCCATGCTGTCGCGCCCGCCGACCAGGGGGAATTCCCCTATCGGGTGGTTCGGGCGGACGTCTGTCCGCCCGTTCACTCCTCCGGGTCGGTCAGGGCCTCCACACCCCCGCGGTGGGCCGCTCCGGGGAGTCGGGCGAAGTGCCGCCCGGGTGGGTGGCCAGGGGATCCGGTCCGGCCGGCCGGGACGGCAGATCCCGACCCGGTGCCCAGCGAGGGCCGACAGGTCGCGATGCGTGGCCACCGCGAGGGCCCGGTCCCGCGCCACGTGGATGAGCATGCCGGCGTCGTGCACCACGCCCCGAATAGGCTCCGCCACCCCCTTCCTACTGGCGAGTAGCTTCGCTACAGTGTCGGCACGCACCACCGTCGGGCTTCGGGAGCCGCACCGACGGGGTCGTCGGCCGGCGCGCGTGATCGTGCGGAACGGACGGCGGCGGGCGGTGCGTCTTCACCGGTCTCTGCCGCGGGTCGCGGCGGGCCGGATTCTCTCCTCGTATCAGAGCCGCTTCCTTTCACCCCGAGCGCCTGAGTACCACGGCACACCCGCAGCACGGCCGGAGCGGACCGGCGGCTGCGCCGGTGTGCCGCAACCGTCATCTCCCCAGCCCCCGCGCGCGGACCCTCCTCCGGCGGCGCGTCCGCCGGAGCGCGCGCGGGCCCTTATGACAAGGAGTCAGGACAGATGGAGCGTCCCTTCCCCACGGTCGCCGTGGTCGGCCTCGGCACGATGGGTGCCGGCGTCGCGGTGGCGGTCGCACAGAGCGGCCGCCGAGTGATCGGCATCGAGGCCAACGAGGACTCCGCCGCCCGGGCCCTGGCCCGGATCGAGGAGGCGACCGCACACGCCGTCGCCCGGGAGCGGATCACCGCCGAGGACCGGGCCGCGCTGCTCGCGCGGATCTCGGTGGGCCACCTGCTCGACGCCGCCGCCGCGGCCGACCTGGTGATCGAGGAGGTCCCCGAGCAGCTGGAGCTGAAGCGGGAGCTCTTCACCGAGCTGGACCGGATCTGCCCGCCCGCGACGGTGCTGGCCACCGGTACCACCGCACTGTCGGTGACCCGGATCGCCGCCGCCACCGCGCGCCCGGATCGCGTGCTGGGTCTGCACTTCTTCAACCCGGTGCACACCATGAAGCTGGTCGAGGTGGTCCGCACCGTGCTGACCGCCCCGCAGGTCGCCGAGGACGCCGCGGCGTTCGCCCGCGACCTCGGCAAGGAGCCGGTGGCGGCGGGCGACCGGGCCGGCTTCGTGGTGAACGGCCTGCTCTTCGCGTACCTCAACCAGGCCGCCGCGATGTTCGAGTCCAGGTACGCCACCCGCGAGGACATCGACGCCGCGATGCGGCTCGGCTGCGGGCTGCCGATGGGGCCGCTGGCGCTGCTCGACCTGATCGGCGTGGACACCGCGCGGACCGTCCTGGAGGCGATGTACGAGCAGTCCCGGGACCGGCTGCACGCGCCCGCGCCGATCCTCGGCCAGCTGGTCGCCGCCGGGCTGCTGGGCCGCAAGACCGGCCGGGGCTTCTACACCTACGAGGCGCCCGGCTCCTCCAAGGCGGTCGACGCCGCCACCGGACCGGCCCGGGCGCAGGTGCCCGGCCGGGAGGTGCGCAGCGTCGGCGTCTGCGGCTCGGGCACCATGGCCACCGGCATCGTCGAGGTGTTCGCCAAGGCCGGGTACCCGGTGCTGCTGGCCGCCCGCAGCCAGGAGAAGGCCGAGAAGGCCAAGGCCCAGCTGGCCAGGTCGCTGGAGCGCTCGGTGTCCAGGGGCCGGCTGACCGAGGAGCAGCGGGACGCGGCGCTGGCCCTGGTGACGCCGGTCGGGCAGTACACCGAGCTGGCCGGGGTCGACCTGGTGGTCGAGGCGGTGGCCGAGGACCTCACGGTCAAGCGCGAGCTGTTCGCCGTCCTGGACAAGATCGTCAAGCCGGGAGCGGTGCTCGCCACCACCACCTCCTCGTTGCCGGTGATCAGCTGCGCGTCGGCCACCTCCCGCCCGCAGGACGTGATCGGCCTGCACTTCTTCAACCCGGCGCCGGCCATGAAGCTGGTCGAGGTGGTCTCCACCGTGCTGACCGCGCCGGACGTCACCGCCACGGCGCTGGAGGTCTGCGCGAAGGTGCGCAAGCACCCGGTGGAGTGCGGCGACCGGGCCGGGTTCATCGTGAACGCGCTGCTCTTCCCCTACCTGAACGACGCCGTGCGGATGCTGCAGGAGCACTACGCGACGGTGGACGACATCGACACCGCGATGAAGCTCGGCTGCGGCTACCCGATGGGTCCGTTCGAGCTGCTCGACGTGGTCGGCCTGGACGTCTCGCTGACCATCGAGCAGGTGCTGCACCAGGAGTTCCGCGAGCCGGGCCTGGCGGCCGCGCCGCTGCTGGAGCACCTGGTGGCGGCCGGCTGCCTGGGCCGCAAGACCGGCCGCGGGTTCCGCGACCACGCGCGCCGGTGACCACGCCGTCGGTCGGGGGCGCCGCGCCCCTCGGCCCGGGCCCCGCCGGCCCGGCGCCGGTCCAGCCGGGGCAGCCGGGGCAGCCCGGGTACGGCCCGCCGCGCACCGGCTGGAGCCCCGGGGCGGTGTCGGCGCGCTGGCCGAGACCGGCCGTGACCGGCCCGGTCGCACCGGTACGGCGGGGAAGGCCCGCGGCGCCGGCCCCGGGGGCGTGTAGCGTTCCGGGCATGGATCGGGTTCAGTCAGCCTCCCCTCAGCACTCCGCCGTACCGCGCGGCGCCGACCGGCCGGTCGCGCCCGGCGCCGAGGGGGGCCCGGGCAGCCGCCGGGCGGCCGCACAGCGCCAGCAGATGCGTCAGGACCTGGCCACGGCCGCGATGGAGCTGTTCGCGTCGCAGGGCTACGAGGAGACCACGGTCGACCAGATCGCCGCGGCCGCCGGGGTGGCCCGGCGGACCTTCTTCCGGTACTTCCGGTCCAAGGAGGAGGCGATCTTCCCGGACCACGACGACACCCTGGTTCGGGTGGCCGACCTGCTGGCCAGCGCCGAGCCCGACGAGCACCCGCTGGACGTGGTCTGCCGGGGCATCAAGGAGGTGCTGCGGATGTACGCCTCCACCCCGGCGGTCTCGGTCGCCCGGTACCAGCTGATCCGTCAGGTGCCGGCGCTGCGCGAGCGGGAGATCGCCGTGGTGGCCCGGTACGAGCGGCTGTTCACCCGCTACCTGCTGGGCCGGTTCGACACCGGCGGCGAGATCCCCTCGGGCTGGCAGCGGGCCGGCGAGGACGACTCGATGCTGGCCGAGGTGTCGGCGGCGGCGGTCGTCGCGGCCCACAACCACGTGCTGCGGCGCTGGCTGAGGGCCGGCGGCCGGGGTGACGTGGAGGCGCAGCTGGACCACTCCTTCGAGGTGATCCGGCGGACCTTCTGGGCCTCCGCCCCGCCCGGGGTGAGACGGCGCGGGTCCCTGGTGGCACCCGGTGCCAGTGTGACACTCCTGGAGGAGGCGGCCGCGAGCGCACTGAGTGCCAGCCCCGGAGGTGAGGTACTCATCACAGTGGCCCGGACCGACGCCCCGCTGGACGTCGTGGTGGACAGCATCCGCGCCGCGCTGAGCAGTGCCAGAGAGGCCTGACCAGCAGCGTTTCCGCAGGTCGAGAAGTATTGAGGGCCCGTACCGGATCTCCGGTGCGGGCCCTCTCCGCGTCCGCCGGGAGGCCCTCGAACGCGGATTTGATTCACCTGAATTGGTGACACCCGGTGTCTTTACGAGTGGCACAGGGTGCCACTACCTTGTTACCCACCAGTCGCGGCGCCGCGGCTCCCCACCTCGGCGCGCCGTCGTCCGGTGCTCCCACACCCCGGGAGCCGTGTGCCAGCCAGGTCCACCGCAAGGCCCCTTGCCAGACCACCAACCACCCATCTCAGCGAAGCCGGTGTCCGCTCCCGGCTCCCCCAGACGCCCTGTGCCCCTCACACAGGTACGCCTTCGGAGGCAGCCATGAAGGAAATCCTCGACGCGATCCTCAGCTCCGACAGCACCGCGGCGGACTTCGCCGCGCTCAAGCTGCCGGAGTCCTACCGGGCGGTGACGCTCCACAAGGACGAGGAGCAGATGTTCGCCGGCCTCGACAGCCGCGACAAGGACCCCCGCAAGTCCCTCCACCTCGACGAGGTCGCCCTGCCCGAGCTGGGCCCGGGCGAGGCCCTGGTCGCCGTCATGGCCAGTGCCGTGAACTACAACACCGTGTGGAGCTCGATCTTCGAGCCGGTCTCCACCTTCGGCTTCCTGGAGCGCTACGGCCGGCTCTCCCCGCTCACCAAGCGCCACGACCTGCCGTACCACGTGGTCGGCTCGGACCTCGCGGGCGTGGTGCTGCGCACCGGCGCCGGGGTCAACGCCTGGAAGCCGGGCGACGAGGTCGTCGCGCACTGCCTCTCGGTCGAGCTGGAGTCCTCCGACGGCCACAACGACACGATGATGGACCCGGAACAGCGGATCTGGGGCTTCGAGACCAACTTCGGCGGCCTGGCCCAGCTGGCCCTGGTGAAGACCAACCAGCTGATGCCCAAGCCCGCCCACCTGACCTGGGAGGAGGCCGCCTCCCCCGGCCTGGTCAACTCCACCGCCTACCGCCAGCTGGTCTCGCAGAACGGCGCGGGCATGAAGCAGGGCGACAACGTGCTGATCTGGGGCGCCAGCGGCGGCCTCGGCTCGTACGCCACCCAGTACGCGCTGGCCGGCGGCGCGACCCCGATCTGCGTGGTCTCCAACGACCAGAAGGCCGAGATCTGCCGGGCCATGGGCGCCGAGGCGATCATCGACCGCTCCGCCGAGGGCTACCGGTTCTGGAAGGACGAGAACACCCAGGACCCGCGCGAGTGGAAGCGCCTGGGCGGCCGGATCCGCGAGCTGACCGGCGGCGAGGACGTGGACATCGTCTTCGAGCACCCGGGCCGCGAGACCTTCGGCGCCTCGGTGTACGTCACCCGCAAGGGCGGCACCATCGTCACCTGCGCCTCCACCTCCGGCTTCATGCACCAGTACGACAACCGCTACCTGTGGATGTCGCTGAAGAAGATCGTCGGCTCGCACTTCGCCAACTACCGCGAGGCCTGGGAGGCCAACCGCCTGGTGGCCAAGGGCAAGATCCACCCGACCGTGTCCAAGGTCTACAGCCTCGACCAGACCGGCCAGGCCGCCCTGGACGTGCACCACAACAAGCACCAGGGCAAGGTCGGCGTGCTCTGCCTCGCCCCGTCCGAGGGCCTGGGCGTGCGCAACGCCGAGCTGCGCGAGAAGCACCTGCCCGCGATCAACCTGTTCCGCGAGGCCTCCGAGCGGACCGAGCGGTCCAGCCGCGACATCTAAGGCGATCCGATGACTGATCAGAAGCGTGATCGGCCCTGGCTGATGCGGACCTACGCGGGGCACTCGACCGCGAGCGACTCCAACGCGCTCTACCGCAAGAACCTCGCCAAGGGCCAGACCGGCCTCTCGGTGGCCTTCGACCTGCCGACCCAGACGGGCTACGACTCCGACCACATCCTCGCCCGCGGCGAGGTCGGCCGGGTCGGCGTGCCGGTGGGCCACGTCGGGGACATGCGCACCCTGTTCGACGGCATCCCGCTCGAACAGACCAACACCTCCATGACGATCAACGCCACCGCGATGTGGCTGCTGGCGCTCTACCAGGTGGTCGCCGAGGAGCAGGGCGCCGACATCGCCAAGCTCACCGGCACCACCCAGAACGACATCGTCAAGGAGTACCTGTCGCGCGGGACGCACGTCTTCCCGCCCGGGCCGTCCGTGCGTCTGATCACCGACATGATCGCCTACACGGTCGGGAACATCCCCAAGTGGAACCCGATCAACATCTGCAGCTACCACCTGCAGGAGGCCGGGGCCACCCCGGTCCAGGAGATCGCCTACGCGATGTGCACCGCGATCTCGGTGCTGGACGCGGTGCGCGACTCCGGCCAGGTGCCGGCCGAGCGGATGGGCGAGGTGGTCGCCCGGATCTCCTTCTTCGTCAACGCCGGCGTGCGCTTCGTCGAGGAGATGTGCAAGATGCGCGCCTTCGCCCAGCTCTGGGAGAAGGTCACGCTGGAGCGCTACGGAATCCAGGACGCCAAGCAGCGCCGCTTCCGTTACGGGGTCCAGGTCAACTCGCTGGGCCTGACCGAGGCGCAGCCGGAGAACAACGTCCAGCGGATCGTGCTGGAGATGCTCGCCGTCACGCTCTCCAAGGACGCCCGGGCCCGGGCCGTGCAGCTGCCCGCCTGGAACGAGGCGCTCGGCCTGCCCCGTCCGTGGGACCAGCAGTGGTCGCTGCGGATCCAGCAGGTGCTCGCCTACGAGTCCGACCTGCTGGAGTACGGGGACATCTTCAACGGCTCCGAGGTGATCGAGACCAAGACCGCCGCGCTGCTGGCCGGCGCGGAGGCCGAGATCGCCAAGGTGCTGGAGATGGGCGGGGTCATCCCGGCCGTCGAGTCCGGCTACCTCAAGTCCAACCTGGTCGCCTCGCACGCCGCCCGCCGGGCCCGGATCGAGTCCGGCGAGGACAAGATCATCGGGGTCAACTGCTTCGACACCACCGAGGAGAGCCCGCTCACGGCCGACCTCGACACCGCGATCATGGTGGTCGACCCGGCCTCCGAGCAGTCCGTGCTCGCCGCCCTTGAGCAGTGGCGCGGGGGCCGCGACGAGGCCGCCGTCCAGCTGGCCCTGGACGAGCTGAAGCGCGTCGCGGTCACCGAGGCCAACCTGATGCCCGCCACGCTCGCCTGCGCCCGCGCCGGGGTCACCACCGGCGAGTGGTCCTTCGCCCTGCGCGAGGTCTTCGGCGAGTACCGCGCGCCCACCGGCGTCGGCGGTGCCCCGGTCGCGGTGGCGGCCGAGCCCGGCGGCGAGCTGGCCGCCGTCCGCGAGGCGGTCACCGCGACCGCCGCCGAGCTGGGCGCCGGCAAGCTGCGCCTGCTGGTCGGCAAGCCCGGCCTGGACGGGCACTCCAACGGAGCCGAGCAGATCGCCGTCCGGGCCCGCGACGCCGGGTTCGAGGTGGTCTACCAGGGCATCCGGCTGACGCCCGAGCAGATCGTCTCCGCCGCCGTCGCGGAGGACGTGCACTGCGTGGGCCTGTCGATCCTCTCCGGGGCCCACCCCGAGCTGGTACCCGACGTCCTGCACCGGCTGCGCCGGGCCGGGGTGGAGGATGTGCCAGTGATCGTGGGTGGCATCATCCCGGCAGCGGACGGCGAGGCTCTCAAGGCCGCCGGCGTCGCTGCCGTGTTCACCCCGAAGGACTTCGGCATCACGACCATCATCGGCCGGATCGTGGACGAGATCCGGCTGGCCAACAGGCTCCAGCCGTGGACGCCCGCAGCCGCCGCGACGACCACCAGCTGACCCCGGAAGGACTGACCCACCCTCATGGCAACCGTCAACAGGCTCCGCCCCCGCCGCTCCTGCCTGGCCGTGCCGGGCTCCAACCCGCGCTTCCTGGAGAAGGCCCAGGGCCTCCCGGCCGACCAGGTCTTCCTCGACCTGGAGGACGCCTGCGCCCCGCTGGTCAAGGAGAGCGCCCGGCACCACATCGTCGACGCGCTGAACAACGGCGACTGGGGCAAGAAGACCAAGGTCGTCCGCGTCAACGACTGGACCACTCACTGGACGTACCGCGACGTGATCACGGTCGTCGAGGGCGCCGGGCCCAACCTCGACTGCATCATGCTGCCGAAGGTCCAGGACGCCGAGCAGGTCAAGGCGCTCGACCTGCTGCTCACCCAGATCGAGAAGACCATGGGCTTCGAGGTCGGCAAGATCGGCATCGAGGCGCAGATCGAGAACGCCAAGGGCCTGATCAACGTCGACGCGATCGCCGAGGCCTCCCCGCGCCTGGAGACGATCATCTTCGGCCCGGCCGACTTCATGGCCTCGATCAACATGAAGTCCCTGGTGGTCGGCGAGCAGCCGGCCGGCTACCCGGCCGACGCCTACCACTACATCCTGATGCGCATCCTGATGGCCGCCCGCGCCAACGACCTGCAGGCCATCGACGGCCCCTACCTGCAGATCCGCAACCAGGAGGGCTACCGCGAGGTGGCCGGCCGCGCCGCCGCGCTCGGCTTCGACGGCAAGTGGGTGCTCCACCCGGACCAGGTCGCCGCCGCGAACGAGATCTTCTCGCCCTCGCAGGAGGACTACGACCACGCCGAGCTGATCCTCGACGCCTACGACTGGTGCACCTCCGAGGCGGGCGGCGCCAAGGGCTCCGCGATGCTCGGCGACGAGATGATCGACGAGGCCAGCCGCAAGATGGCCCTGGTCATCGCCGGCAAGGGCCGCGCCGCCGGGTTCCAGCGCACCTCCAAGTTCGAGCCCCCGCAGGCCTGACCTCCTAAGGACCACTGAGATGCAGTTCGGACGCACCTACGAGGAGTTCGAGGTCGGCGCTGTCTACAAGCACTGGCCCGGCAAGACGGTCACCGAGTACGACGACCACCTCTTCTGTCTGCTCACCATGAACCACCACCCGCTCCACATGGACACCAACTATGCGGAGAAGACGACCGACTTCGGCAAGAACGTCGTGGTGGGCAACTACATCTACTCGCTGCTGCTCGGCATGTCCGTCCCGGACGTCTCCGGCAAGGCGATCGCCAACCTGGAGATCGAGTCGCTGCGCCACATCGCGCCGACCTTCCACGGCGACACCCTCTACGGCGAGACCGTCGTGCTCGACAAGTGGCCCTCCAAGTCCAAGGACGACCGCGGCATCGTGTACGTCGAGACCAAGGGCTACAAGCAGGACGGCACGGTCGTCTGCATCTTCCGCCGCAAGGTGATGGTGCCGACCGCGACGTACATCAAGGAGCGCGGCGGCGAGCAGCCCGGCCGTCCCACTCCGCTGGCCTAGGCCCTGCCCGACCGAGCCCGCACTCCCACAGCTCCGGACGGGTAGGCCGCCGTCATCGGCCGATCCCCACCCCGGTACCGGGGGCCCTGCTGCCGCAGCCACGCCGGCAGGGCCCCCGGAAATCCCCCCCCCCCCCCGCCAGTTCTTCCCCCCACCCTCTTCCCTTTCGCCACAGGAGCCGCACGATGGGACGCCTCGCACAGACCGACGGCCTGACCGAGATCCAGCGGGACATCCTCGCCACCGTGCGGGATTTCGTCGACAAGGAGATCATTCCGGTCGCGACCGAACTGGAGCACAAGGACGAGTACCCCGCCGCCATCGTCGAGGGAATGAAGCAGCTCGGCCTCTTCGGGCTCACCATCCCCGAGGAGTACGGCGGCCTCGGCGAGTCGCTGCTCACCTACGCCCTGGTGGTGGAGGAGATCGCGCGCGGCTGGATGTCCGTCTCCGGCATCGTCAACACCCACTTCATCGTGGCCCACATGATCAACGCGCACGGCACCCAGGAGCAGAAGGACTACTTCCTGCCGAAGATGGCCGCCGGTGAAATCCGCGGCGCCTTCTCGATGTCAGAGCCGGGCCTGGGCTCCGACGTTTCCGCGATCTCCACCAAGGGCGTCAAGGACGGAGACTCCTACGTCCTCAACGGCCAGAAGATGTGGCTCACCAACGGCGGCACGTCCACCCTGGTCGCGGTGCTCTGCAAGACCGACGAGGGCGGCAGCTCCCCGTACAAGAACATGACCACCTTCCTGATCGAGAAGACGGCGGGCTTCGGCCCGAACCCGACCGTCCCCGGCCTCACCGTGCCCGGGAAGATCGAGAAGATGGGCTACAAGGGCGTCGACACCACCGAGCTGATCCTGCAGGACGTCCGCATCCCGGCCGACCGCGTCCTCGGCGGCGTCCCGGGCAAGGGCTTCTACCAGATGATGGACGGCGTCGAGGTCGGCCGGGTCAACGTGGCCGCGCGCGGCTGCGGGGTCGCCCGCCGCGCCTTCGAGCTGGGCATCTCCTACGCCCAGCAGCGGTCCACCTTCGGCAAGAAGATCGCCGAGCACCAGGCGATCCAGTTCAAGCTCGCCGAGATGGCCACCAAGGTCGAGGCCGCCCACCAGATGATGGTGATGGCCGCCCGCAAGAAGGACAGCGGCGAGCGCAACGACCTCGAGGCCGGCATGGCCAAGTACCTCGCCTCCGAGTACTGCAAGGAGGTCGTCGAGGACGCCTTCCGCATCCACGGCGGCTACGGATTCTCCAAGGAGTACGAGATCGAGCGCCTCTACCGCGAGGCTCCGATGCTGCTCATCGGTGAAGGTACTGCGGAGATCCAGAAGATGATCGTCGGACGTCGTCTGCTGGAGGAGTACCGCATCGCGGAGTGAGGACGACCAGCACGAAGACTCGCCCGGGCGGCGCGGTGACGCTCCGCGGGGCGGGTTGACGGCCCGGTGACGGCCGGTCGACGGGCGTGCGGGCCCGTCCCGGCACCCCGCCGTGCCACCAGGGCCCCGGCCTGGTCCGCCTGGGGTCCGGCACGGCTCCCGAAGCGGCCGTAGGGCGTACAGCTGCTGTCACGCGCCTTGCGGCCGCTTCGGCGCACCCGCCGCCCGCCCCCCGCGCCGACGCGCTCGGGGTTCCGTCGGCGTGCCTGTTGAGACAAGAGTCACCAGCCTCGCCAGGACCCTTGGGAACCGGAGCGGGGCGAGCTACGGTCGTATACACAGAACGCGCGGCTGCGCCGCACGCAGGACACATGAACGAACAGGCGGGTTGCCCACCCACCGTGTGCTCCCGATAGCATCCACCGGGACAGCAGCCGTCCCTCTATTACTCGATCCCCGCGGTGGCCCCCGTCCAGCGGCCATGATCCCCCGCGACAAAGGTCTTCGATGCCCATCAGCCCGTCCCCTCACACCTCCGTCACGGACCGCGATGCCCTCGCCGCCACGACGGCCGGTCGGCGACCCCGCGTGACCATCGCGCGCGGAGCCACCCCCTGGTTCGTCCCCACCCTCGCCACGGCCGCCGTGACCACCGCCCTCACCCGGCGCAACGGCGCGTGGGCCCTGGCGGCGGTACCCGCCTGTGCGCTCAGCGCGGGCATGCTGTGGTTCTTCCGCGACCCCGAGCGTGAGATCGGCACGGGCAGAGTGATCTCCCCCGCCGACGGCGTGGTGCAGAGCATCGACGCCTGGCCGGACGGCCGCACCCGGGTGGCGATCTTCATGAGCCCGCTCAACGTGCACGTCAACCGGGCGCCCCTGCCCGGCACCGTGACCTCCGTCGAGCACGTCGCGGGTGGCTTCGTGCCCGCGTTCAACAAGGACAGCGACCAGAACGAGCGGGTCGTCTGGCACTTCGACACCGAGCTCGGCGACATCGAGATGGTGCAGATCGCGGGGGCCGTGGCCCGCCGGATCGTGCCGTACGTCGACGCCGGTACCAAGGTCGAGCAGGGCGATCGGATCGGTCTGATCCGCTTCGGCTCCCGGGTCGACACCTACCTGCCGGCCGGCGTCGAGGTCGGCGTCGAGGTCGGCCAGAAGACCACAGCCGGGGTGACGCGCCTTGACCGTGACTGATCCTGAGACGATCGTCGGCCTGGACGACGAGGAGACGGCCCTGCGCCGCCGCCGCTGGGCGCGCGACCGCGAGCTGCGCGCCCCGCGCTCTCCTCAGCACCTGTCCACCGCCGACTTCCTGACCCTGGGGAACGCCGTCTGCGGCTTCCTGGCGATCTACTCGATCACCACCGGGGTCCTCGTCCCGCACATCACCAACCCGGACGCCGCGCCGGACAAGCACAGCGCCGCCACCGCGGTGACGCTGCTGTTGATCGGTTCGATGTGCGACCTCTTCGACGGGCTGGTGGCGCGCAAGCTGCGCTCCTCCGCCCTCGGGGCCGAGCTCGACAACCTGGCCGACCTGATCAGCTTCGGCATCGCGCCGGCCTACTTCGTCGCGGTCTGGGGCATGGTCTCGCCGGGCTCCGACAGCCGGCTCTCGGCGCTGATCGCGCTGACGGTGCTGCTGTCCGTGGTCCTGCGGCTGGCACGCTTCTCGGCCGTGAAGATGCGACCCGGGGTGTTCCAGGGCATGCCCTGCCCGATGGGCGCGATGACGGTGATCGCCATCGTGCTACTCGACCCGCCGTTCCTGCCCGGCCTGCTGGCCATCGCGGGCACCGCGTACCTGATGATGAGCCGGATCGAGTACCCGAAGCCGCAGGGGCTGCTGGCCACCGCCACGCTCTGCTGGATCGTGCTCTCGATCGGCTGCCTGGCGGCCTGGGCGACCGGTGCACCCGGCGGCGACACGCTGCTGCACATCGGCGCCTTCGCCCAGATCACGCTGGCCGCGATGGCCCCGCTGCTGGTGATCCGGCGCAAGGTCGGCCAGAAGGTCGGGGACGTCCGGGCGCGCCGCGCGGAGTCCCGGATCGGCTGATCCGACGGACGTACGACGAAGGGCCCGGATCCGCTGAGCGGATCCGGGCCCTTTCGCATGCCCTGCGGTCTGGGCCGGACGGTGGTCGAACCGGCCGGTCACGCCCCGCCGCGGTGGACGCTGAAGGCCGAGCGGCGGGCCGCCCGGGCCACCGCCGGGTCCGGGTGGACGCCGGAGACGGCGGTCAGCACCGAGGCCGCCCGGGGGTGGCCGGACTGCCGGGCGCGGGCGAACAGCCGGACCGGGTCGCCGGCCGAGGCACCCTCGACATGGCCCACCAGCAGCTCGGTCTCGCCGTGATCGAGCACGGCGGCCGCGGTGTCCACCCAGAGCCAGGCGGCGTCCTCCGCGCCCAGCACATCGGCCGGGGCGACGCCCTCGTCCGACTGCTCGGCCAACCAGAGCAGCGCGTAGGGGCGCAGCACGGGCGCGTCCACGGCGGCCCGGACGGCCTGCTCGGCGGTGGAGCCGGCCACCCGCAGCGCCTCGAAGGCGAGGCCGCGGACCAGGGCGTCGTCGCCCTGCGCGGCGTCCAGCAGCTCGGCCACCGCCCGGTCGGCCGGGCGGGCGGCCACCCAGGCGCGGAACTCGGCGCGGGCCGGGCCCGGCGAGTAGTCGGCGCAGGCGTTGAGCAGCTCGAAGGCGCTCTGCTCGATGTGCCCGGCGGCGGTCTGCGCGACGGTGCAGATCTCCTCGAGCTTGGCCCGCACCGCCCAGTGCCCGAGCGGGGAGAGCTCGGCGGCGTCGTCCTTGCGGACCACCGCGCCGACGGCGGCCAGGCCGTCCAGCATCCAGTCCAGGACGGCGGCCACGTCGGAGGGCGCGGCCGGGGTGTCGATCTGCGGCTCGCGGCAGGTGCCGCGGACGGCGGAGACCGCCGACGCGGCGTGCGGCACGGGCGAGAGGCCCAGCGCGCCGTCGCCGCCACCGACCCGACGCTCGTCCAGGCCCCGGCGCAGCAGCTCCAGCAGTTCGCTGTCGGCGACCGGGCCGGCCACCAGGTGCAGGAAGGAGAGCAGTTGCGGCGCCTGGTCGACGGCCTGCCCGGCGAGCACCGCGAAGACACCGCGCAGGGCGGCCGGCGGCACCGGGGCGAGCAGCGTCCAGGCGTCGAACAGGGCCGACCAGCCGCGGACCACGGCCTCGTCGTCGTGCTCCCAGGCGTGCAGGCGCCAGCCGGGGGCGGCGCCGCCGTCCCGGGCCTCGACCAGGCCGACCAGCAGGGCCTGGCCCCAGGCCCGGCTGGCGGCGCCCACCGTCATGGCGAGGGCGCGGCCGGCGGCCCGGGCGTCGTCGGGGAGCAGCTCGCCGCGCTTGTCGACCTCGGCGAGTTCACCGGCCCAGCGGGCGATGCGGACGGCGTCGATCAGCATCCGGCGGGCCAGCGGGGCGAGCTCGGCGGGAGCGGGGAAGCCTTCCGGCACCGGGACCCGGCCACGGCCGGGGGCGGGTGCGGGGCCTCGTCGGCGGGGTACGCCGGAGCCGCCCGGCCTGGCGCCGGCGGGGCGGTGGGCAGTTCCGGGGAGACGGGTCACCGTCGCACCGGAGCCGATCGTCGGCGGGAGCTGGGCATCACGGTCGCGCGGATTCCGAGACGTCACGTCGAGCAGTCTTCCCCTTGTACCGGCCTTCTGTCACATCCGATCGGCCCCGACCACCGGGAGGCGGTCACGGGGGGTCGACAAGATCGGGCAACAGAGGCCAAACCGCCTGGCCGGATCTGTATGACGCGGACACGCCAGCCTGGGGGCGGTGTGGCGGACGGGACGGGAGGAGACGGGCCGGCGGTGGCGCGGGGCGCCCTCGCCGAGGCTCCGGCCCCGGCGGCCGCGGGGGCCGGAGCGGCTGCGGCCGGAGCCCGGAGGCGGCCGCGACTCACATCAGTGGGGTGAGCCAGCGCCGCAGGTGCTCCTCGTAGCGGTCGGGGTCGGCGTTCCAGAGGCCGGCGTGCTCCCCGCCGGGGACGGCCTGGAGGCCGACCACGTCGGAGCGGCGGTCGGCGAGCCGGGCGGCGGCCTGCCAGGGGGCCAGCGCGTCGTCGGGGCTGTGCAGCAGGAGCGTGGGCACCCGCAGGTCGGTGCCGTCCGCGAGGCGGGCGAAGTCGGCCAGGTCCACACCGGCACGGCCCTCGGCCGCGAGCGCGCCCAGCTCGGCGGCGGCGCCCCGGTAGCCGGCCCGGGCGGCGCCCCGGCGGGCGGTGGCCGGCCAGTCGAGCACGGGCGAGTCCAGCACCAGGCCGCTGATCGAGGACGCCCAGGCGGAGCGGGCCGCGGTCTGGAGGACCATGGTCGCGCCGAGCGACCAGCCGTACAGGATCACCCGCCCGGCACCGCTGTCGAGGGCCAGCCGCAGGGCGGCCTCGACATCCCGCCACTCGGTCTCGCCGAAGTGACCGAGGCCGTCCGGGGAGGCCGGCGCGCCCTGGTCGCCGCGGTAGGTGACGGCGAGTACGGGCAGGGCGAGCCGGTGCAGGACGGGGATCACCGGGAGGCTCTGCTGCCGGTCGGCTCCGGGGCCGTGCACCAGGATCACCCAGGTGCCGCGCTTGCCGTCGAGCCACCAGGCGGGCAGCGCGCCCAGTTCGCCCTCGACGGCGGTCTCGGTGAACGGCAGGCCGAGTGCGACGGTCGGATCGCCGAGGTGGACCCGGGGGGTGAAGCGGACCGCGGTGCCGGGTGCCAGGGTGCCCCGGTCGGCGCGGACCAGCCGCCGGGTGACGCCCCGCTCGTCGGCGTGCAGGATCTCGTCGACCACCGCGTGCCCGCCGTCGGCCCACTCGACGGCCCAGCGGCCGGGGCGGGCGCTCTCGGCGCTGCGGGTGAAGGTGGCCCGTCCGGCGGCGAGGGTCAGCACCACGACGGGGCCGGCGGCCCGTTCGCGGGCGACCGCCGGGTGGACCATCCGCTCGGACGCCCTCCGGCCGATCAGCAGGACGGCGGCCCCGGTGCCGACGACGGCGGCCGCCACCGCGGCTGCGGTTCCCCAACGCATATCGCTCCCCGCTCTGTTGGTCGCGGACTGGGCACTGTGCCCACCAGTCCACTCGCGGGGACGGCGCCCGGCCACCGGACACGGCCGTCCGGGTCACGGCGGCACGGGATCGCCGCGCCGAGGCGGGGCGGGGCGCAGCGGGGCCGGGGCGGGGCCGGGGAAGCCCGCGGCCCGTCAGGCCGGGATCCCCGTCTCCAGCCGCCCCAGCAGCTCCCAGAACCGCTCGCCGAGCGGCCGGGCCCCCGGCGCCCCGGGGGTGCCCGCCGCCCGGGCCGGGGAGCCCCAGCTGCCGGCGCCCCAGTGCGAGGAGACCTGGTGCTCGTTCTGGAGCACCGTCAGCACGGCGGCGAGGTCGCCCTCGTGCACCGGCACGATCCGGCCGATCGCCCGGACGTGCGCCTGCCAGCGGCCGTCCACGGTCTGCCGCAGCCGCCGGTCCAGCTCCTGCGACCGGCCCGTCACCGCGACCAGCTCGCGCAGGGTCAGGCCGAGCGCCCGGGCCAGCGCGTACGTCTGCTCCTGGTCCCCGTCCCACCGGCCGGTCGCCTCGGCCTGCTGGTACTGCCGCAGGGCGATGCCGATCCGGCGGGCCGCGCTCTCCTGGTCGAGCTCCCGGGCGACCCGGAAGTCCCGCAGCCGGGCCGGGCGGACGCCCATCAGCTGGACCGGCGGGCACCAGAGCGCCCGGGCCAGCGCGATGAACTCCTCCTCGGCGGGGCGCAGCTCACCGCTCTCCCAGCCGAGCACGTGGGCGGGCACCAGCCGGACGCCGTGCGCGGCCATGCCCTCGGCCACCTGCTCGGGGGTCAGGCCGAGGCCGGCGCGGTGCGCGCGGGCGGCCGCGGGCGAGAAGGGCACCGGGGGCACGGCGGGTGGCTCTCTGCGTCGCATGGGACCAGACGGTAGGGCGTGGTTCGGCCGCCCCCCAGCCGCCGAACACACGAAGCGGGCCTGGAGGCTCCTCCGGGCGCCTGGACGATCCCACAGGCTGTCATGCCCCTGCAGGGGGTGCCGATCGGAGGTAGCGACGGGGCCGGGAAACCCTGCGGCGCTGTGACCAACCCCTCCGCGACCTCGGTTGACGCACGGTTCGACCGCGTGATGGGATCCTTCAGCCAAACGGAGGCATGCAGAGGAAGCCGGTGCGAGTCCGGCGCGGTCCCGCCACTGTCACCGGGGAGCACACTCGGAGTCCCTCCTTGCCCGCCACGGCACCGGAGGGGGCCCATCGCGGCGGGCCGTCACAAGCCGCTGGACGGCCCGGAAGTGCGCTCGCCCCGGAAGCCAGGAGACTCTCGCCCCCGGTACGTCGATCCAGGGCGCGGACCCTGAGTGAGGACACGCACGCGATGCAGGCTGCCCCGACCTTCCGAGCCCTCCGCTGTCCGCCGTGCGCCCGCTGACCCGCGCCGCCGCCTACGCGCTGGGCGCCGCCGCCGGGTACCTCGCCGACGCCCGCTTCGCCGACCCGCGCCGCGGCCACCCGGTGGCCGTCTTCGGCAGCGCGGCCGCCCGCCTGGAGCGCCGGATCCACCGCGACGACCGTGCCGTGGGCACCGCGTTCACCGCGCTCTGCGTGGGCGCCGTCGCGGCCGGCGCGGTGGCCGCCGACCGCACCCTGGGCCGCCGGCCGCTCGGACGGGCCGCGTTGACCGCCGCCGCGACCTGGACGGTGCTCGGCGGCACCTCGCTCACCCGCGAGGCCCGCACGATCGGACGCTCGCTCGCCGCTCACGACCTCGCGGCGGCGCGCGAGCGGCTGCCGCACCTGTGCGGACGCGACCCGAGCGCGCTCGACGAGCAGCAGATCGCCCGCGCGGTGGTCGAGTCGGTCGCCGAGAACACCGCCGACGCCGTGGTCAACGCGCTCGTCTGGGGGGCCCTCGCGGGGGCGCCCGGGCTGCTGGCGTTCCGCGCGGTCAACACCCTGGACGCGATGGTCGGTCACCGCTCGCCGCGCCACGTCCGGTTCGGCTGGGCCTCGGCCCGGCTGGACGACGTGGCGGGCTGGCCGGGCGCTCGGCTGACCGCGCTGCTGACGGTCGCCGCCGCGCCCGAGCCCCGGACGGCCTGGCGGGTCTGGCGCCGGGACGGCTCCGCCCACCCCAGCCCCAACGCGGGTCAGGCCGAGTCGGCCTTCGCCGGCGCCGTCGGCGTGCGCCTCGGCGGCACCCTGCGGTACGGCTCCCGGGTGGAGCACCGGCCGGTGCTGGGCGGCGAGCTGCGGCCGGTGACGGTGGACGACATCGAGCGCGCCTGCCGGCTCTCCCGCCGGGTGGGACTGCTGGCACTGGGTACGACCGTCGCCGGGCACGCCGTCGTGCAGGCACTCAAGGCGGGGAAGAGAAGGGGGAGCGCATGAGCAACGCACTGCTGGTCGCCGGGACGACCTCGGACGCCGGCAAGAGCGTGGTCACCGCGGGCATCTGCCGCTGGCTGGCCCGACAGGGCGTCGCCGTGGCGCCGTTCAAGGCGCAGAACATGTCGCTGAACTCCTTCGTCACCGCCGACGGCGCCGAGATCGGCCGCGCCCAGGCGATGCAGGCCCAGGCGGCCCGGGTGGAGCCCGAGGCGGCGATGAACCCGGTGCTGCTCAAGCCCGGCGCGGACGGTCGCAGCCAGGTGGTGCTGCTCGGCCGCGCGGTCGCCGAGGTCGGCGCACTGGACTACCGCGAACGCAAGCCCGTCCTGCTGGAGCGGGCCCTGGAGTGCCTGGCCGACCTGCGCCGCCGCTACGACGTGGTGGTCTGCGAGGGCGCCGGATCGCCCGCCGAGATCAACCTGCGCGACCGGGACATCGCCAACATGGGCCTGGCCACCGCCGCCGCCCTGCCGGTCGTGGTGGTCGGCGACATCGACCGGGGCGGCGTCTTCGCGGCGATGTACGGGACGCTGGCGCTGCTGTCGCAGGAGGACCAGCGGCATGTGGCGGGCTGGTTCGTCAACAAGTTCCGCGGCGACGCGCGGCTGCTGGCGCCCGGGCTGGAGATGCTGCGCGAGCTGACCGGCCGTCCGGTGCTGGGCACCCTGCCGATGCTGTCCGGGCTCTGGCTGGACGCCGAGGACTCCCTGGACCTCACCACCGTGGTGGACCGCACCGAGGGCCGTGGGCCGCTCGGCGCCGACGTGCTGCGGGTCGCCGTGGTGCGCTTCCCCCGGCTCTCCAACTTCACCGACGTGGACGCGCTGGCCCAGGAGCCCGGGGTGCTGGTCCGCTGGGCCACCCGGCCCGAGGAGCTGGCCGACGCCGACCTGGTGATCCTGCCCGGCACCCGGGCCACCGTGGCCGACCTGGCCTGGCTGCGCGAGCGCGGCCTGGAGCCGGCCCTGCGGGCCCGGGCCGCGGCCGGGCTGCCGGTCCTCGGCGTCTGCGGGGGCTACCAGATGCTGGCGCGCACCATCCACGACGAGGTCGAGTCCCGGGCCGGCGCCGTCGACGGCCTGGCCCTGCTGCCCACCCACGTCCGGTTCGGCGCCGAGAAGGTGCTCGCCCGGCCGCTCGGCCGGGCGTTCGGGCAGCCGGTCGCGGGGTACGAGATCCACCACGGCGTGGTGACCGTCGAGGGCGGCGCCGCGTTCGTCTCCGACGAGGACGGCCGGAGCCTGGACGGCTGCCGGGTCGGCGCGGTCTGGGGGACGACCTGGCACGGCGTGCTGGAGAACGACGCCTTCCGGCGCGAGCTGCTGCGCGAGGTGGCCGCGGCGGCGGGCCGGGCCTTCGTGCCCGCGCCGGACACGTCGTTCGCCGAGGCGCGCGAGGCCCGGCTGGACCGGCTGGGCGACCTGATCGAGGAGCACGCGGACACCGACGCGCTGTGGAAGCTGATCGAGGGCGGGGTGCCGGCCGCGGGTTCGCTGCCGTTCCTGCCGCCCGGGGCCCCCTTGGAGAATCATGAGTGACGTCCGCTACCCCTTCACGGCCATCGTCGGGATGGCCGACCTGCGGCTCGGGCTGCTGCTCAACGCGGTCTCCCCGGCCGTCGGCGGCGTGCTGGTGCGCGGCGAGAAGGGCACCGCCAAGTCGACCATGGTGCGTGCGCTGGCCGGCCTGCTGCCGTCCATCGCCGCCGTCGACGGCTGCCGCTTCGCCTGCGACCCGGTCGCACCGGACCCGAACTGCCCGGACGGCGCGCACGACGGCGCCGAGGAGCACCACCGGCCGGCCCGGCTGGTCGAGCTGCCGGTCGGCGTCTCCGAGGACCGGATCGTCGGCTCGCTGGACCTGGAGCGCGCGCTGGCCGAGGGCGTCAAGGCGTACGAGCCCGGTCTGCTGGCCCGGGCGCACCGGGGCGTGCTCTACATCGACGAGGTCAACCTCCTCCAGGACCACGTGGTGGACCTGTTGCTGGACGCGGCAGCGATGGGCCGCTCCTACGTGGAGCGCGAGGGCGTCTCGGTCCGGCACGCGGCGCGGTTCCTGCTGGTCGGCACGATGAACCCGGAGGAGGGCGAGCTGCGCCCCCAGCTGCTCGACCGGTTCGGCCTGACCGTGGAGATCGCCGCCACCCGGGAGCCGGCGGAGCGCGCCGAGGTGGTCCGCCGCCGGCTGGCGTACGACGCCGACCCGACCGGTTTCGCCGCGCGGTTCGCCGCGGACGAACGCTCGCTCGCCGAGCGGATCACCGCGGCGCGGGAGCTGCTGCCCGCGGTCGTGCTGACCGACGTGGCGCTGCGCCAGATCACCGCCGTCTGCGCCGCGTTCGAGGTGGACGGGCTGCGCGCGGACATCGTGATGGCCCGCACCGCCGTCGCCCTGGCCGCCTGGGCCGGCCGCACCGAGGTGCTGGAGGAGGACGTCCGCAAGGCCGCCCAGCTGGCCCTGCCGCACCGCCGCCGGCGCAACCCCTTCGACGCGCCCGGCCTGGACGAGGAGCAGCTGGACCGGACGCTGGCGGAGCACGCCCAGCCCGAGGACACCGAGCCCGAGGACGGCCGGCCCGAGGAGCCGCCGGCCGAGCGGCCGGAGTCCGAGCAGGGCTCCGAGGGCGACGACCCCCGGGGCGACGGCCCCGACGGCGGCGGACCGCAGGACGACGGCCCGGGCCCGGACGGCGGCGGCCCCGACAACGGCGGCGGCGCACCCGCGCCCGCGCCCGCGGACACGCCCGACGGTTCCGCGGCCGCCGAGCCCGAGCCGGCGGCACCGGCCGGCGGGGAGCCGGTTCCGCAGCAGGGCCGGGGCGGCGCGCCGGAGTCCGCGCCGGTCGCGGCCGGCGATCCGTACCGCACCCGGCTGTTCAAGGTGGAGGGCACCGGCAAGGGCGCCCAGGGCCGCCGCTCCCCCGCCGAGACCGACGGCGGCCACACCATCCGCGCCCGCCGCCCGCAGGGGCGGCTCGCCCGGCTGCACCTGAGCGCCACCCTGCAGGCCGCCGCGCCGCACCAGGTGGCGCGCGGGCGGGCCTCGCGCGCGCTGCTGCTGCACAAGGACGACTTCCGCGAGCAGGTCCGCCAGGGCCGCGAGTCCAACCTGGTGCTGTTCGTGGTGGACGCCTCCGGCTCGATGGCGGCCCGGCAGCGGATGACCGCCGTCAAGGGCGCCGTGCTCTCGCTGCTGATGGACGCCTACCAGCGCCGCGACAAGATCGGCATGATCACCTTCCGCGGCGCGAGCGCCGAGCTGGCGCTGCCGCCGACCTCCTCCGTCGAGGTGGGCGCGGCCCGGCTGGAGCGGCTGCCCACCGGCGGCCGGACCCCGCTGGCGGCCGGGCTGCTGCGGGCCCACGAGGTGCTGCGGGTCGAGCGGATGCGCGACCCGCACCGCCGCCCGCTGCTGGTCGTGGTGACCGACGGCCGGGCGACCGGCTCCCGCGACGCCGTCGCCGCGTCCCACCGGGCCGCCGAGCTGTTCACCGCCCAGGGCGTGGCGAGCGTGGTGCTCGACTGCGAGTCCGGTCCGGTGCGGCTCGGCCTGGCCCGCACGCTGGCCGCCCGGCTGGGCGCCACCGCCGTGACCCTGGACGAGCTGCGGGCCGAAGGCGTGGCCTCGCTCGTCCGCGACAACCGTGCCAACCGTGCCAACCGAGCCACCCCGATGCGAAAGGCGGCCTGATCCACATGCCCAAGGGAGTCCCCGAGAGCGTCCCGGCCGACGGTCTGACCACCCGTCAGCGCCGCACCCAGCCGATCACCGCCGTCCACACCGGCCCCGGCAAGGGCAAGTCCACCGCAGCCTTCGGCATGGCGCTGCGGGCCTGGAACCAGGGCTGGCCGATCGGCGTGTTCCAGTTCGTCAAGTCCGCCAAGTGGAAGGTCGGCGAGGAGAACGCGCTGCGCGTGCTCGGCGCCTCCGGCGAGGGCGGCACGGTCGACTGGCACAAGATGGGCTCCGGCTGGTCCTGGATCCAGCGCTCCACCGAGATGGAGATGGACAGCGAGGAGGCCGCCAAGGAGGGCTGGGAGCAGGTCAAGCGCGACCTGGCCGCCGAGACCTACCGCTTCTACGTGCTGGACGAGTTCACCTACCCGATGCACTGGGGCTGGGTCGACGTGGACGAGGTGGTGTCCGTGCTGAAGGACCGCCCGGGCAGCCAGCACGTCGTCATCACCGGCCGGTACGCCACCGAGGCACTGACCGGCTTCGCCGACCTGGTCACCGAGATGACCAAGGTGAAGCACCCCATGGACGCCGGCCGCAAGGGCCAACGCGGCATCGAGTGGTGAGTCCGCGAAACGTCCGATGAGTCCGCGAAAGCAGTAGGGCCTTGAACAGCATCCCCCGTATCGTCATCGCCGCGCCGTCCTCCGGCTCGGGCAAGACCACCGTCGCCACCGGCCTGATCGCCGCGCTCGCCGCGCGCGGCCTGGCGGTCTCGCCGCACAAGGTCGGCCCGGACTACATCGACCCGGGCTACCACGCCCTGGCCGCCGGCCGGCCGGGCCGCAACCTGGACGCCTTCATGTGTGGGCCGGAGCGGATCGCCCCGCTCTTCCTGCACGGCGCCGCCGGGGCGGACGTCGCCGTGGTCGAGGGCGTGATGGGGCTGTTCGACGGCGCCTCCGGGCGCGGCGAGCTGGCGTCCACCGCGCACGTGGCCAAACTGCTGCGGGCACCCGTGGTGCTCGTGGTGGACGCCTCCTCGCAGTCCCGCTCGGTGGCCGCGCTGGTGCACGGCTTCGCCTCCTGGGACCCGGAGGTCCGACTCGCCGGGGTGATCCTCAACCGGGTCGCCTCAGACCGGCACGAGCAGTTGCTGCGCGAGGCGCTGGAGGAGGGCTCGGGCGTGCCGGTACTGGGCGCGGTGCGCCGCTCGGCGGCGGTCGCCACGCCGTCCCGCCACCTCGGCCTGATCCCGGCCGTGGAGCGCTCGGCCGAGGCCCTGCGGGCCGTCGCGGACATGGGCGAACTGGTCGCCGCCTCGGTGGACCTGGACGCCGTCCTGGCGCTGGCCCGGACCGCTCCCCCGCTGGACGCCACCGCGTGGGATCCGGCCGCCGAGGTCGAGCGGGTGGCCGGTGCGCCCCGGATCGCGGTGGCCGGCGGCGCCGCGTTCTCCTTCTCGTACGCCGAGAACGCCGAGCTGCTCACCGCGGCCGGCGCCGAGGTGGTGCCGTTCGACCCGCTGCACGCCGACGCGCTGCCGGCGGACACGGCCGGCCTGGTGATCGGCGGTGGCTTCCCCGAGCTGTACGTCCGGGAACTGAGCGCGAACGCGACGCTGCGCACGGCGATCGCCGCGTTCGCCGGATCGGGCGCCCCGATCGCCGCCGAGTGCGCCGGGCTGCTCTACCTCGGGCGGGAGTTGGACGGCCTGCCGATGTGCGGCGTGCTGGACACGGCGGCCCGGATGACCGAGCGGCTGACCCTCGGGTACCGGGAGGCCGTCGCTCTGACCGACTCGCCGCTGGCGCCGACCGGCACCCGGGTGCGCGGGCACGAGTTCCACCGCACGGTCTGCGAGCCCGCGGCGGGGGAACGGCCCGCCTGGGGCTGGCGGTTGCCGACCGGGCCGCGCACCGAGGGTTTCACCGGCGGCACGCTCGGCAACGTTCACGCTTCGTATCTGCACCTGCACTGGGGAGGATCACCGCAGCTCGCCGCGTCGTTCGCGGCGGCCGCGGCCGCGTACCGCGCGGGCTGAGCCAACCGGCGAGCCTCCGGGTCTGGTGCTCACGGCATCCGGAGCGTCAGAATAGGGACAGATAGCCGCAGATCCCCTCTTTCGCAACCGGTACCGGCCAGACCCGACCGCCTTCGGGTAACCCGACGCCCCTGGGCGAACCGACCGATTGCCGGCGACCGCCCACTCGACGGGGTCGCCATACCCCCCGCGGAGTGAGCTGGCTCAAAGGAGCCGTCACGATGCGTCATATCTTAACCCCGCTGCGCCATCACCCGATCGACGACGACCACCCGTGCCTGGTGCCCATGTCACCGGACGCGCTCGCCAGTGTCCACGCCCGCTACGAGGAACTGATCGAAACCGGACGGCTGCCGAAGAACATCACCTTCGCGCAGTACTACTACGTCTGGCGCGCCCGGCGTCGTGGCGAGAACGTCATCGGACTCGACGACGGAGCCATCCGCCCGGGCCCCCGCACCGGCGCCCAGCTGATCACCCATCCGTTCAAGAAGCTCAGGAAGGTGGTCCGCACCCTGGTGCTGCTGGTGGACTTCCCCGACCACCCGCACGACCCCGCCCACACCGCCGACCATTTCGAGAAGCTCCTGTTCAGTTCGGGCACCTTCGCCACCGGCTCGATGCGCGACTACTACCGCCGGATCAGCGGCTTCGATCCCTCCGACCCGAACTCGCTCGGCATCGACATCCAGGGCGAGGTGCACGGCTGGTTCCGCCTGCCGCACCCGCTCTCCTTCTACGCCGACAACCAGTCCGGGCAGGGCCTGCCGCCCCGCAATGAGCAGGGCATGGCCGCCGACACCCTGGCCATCGCGCGTCAGGAGGGCATCGACTTCACCCAGGGCTTCGACGCCCTCGGCGAGGGCCTCGTCACCGCGCTGTTCATCGTCCACGCGGGCTCCGGCGCCGAGGCGCTCCCGGAGTCCCAGCAGGCCGCCAACCTGTGGAGCGCCAAGTGGAACCCGCCCGGCCAGACCGGTGTCGAGGTGGCACCGAACCTGCGGGTCCAGACCTTCCTGACCGTCCCCGAGGACTGCAAGGTCGGCGTCTGCGCCCACGAGTGGGGCCATCTGGCCGCCCGCTGGGCCGACTTCTACGACACCGGGGACGTCGAGGCGACCGCCTCCAACGGCCTCGGCAACTACTGCCTGATGGCGGCCGGCTCCTGGGGCAACTCGGGTGACACCCCGACCTACCCGAACGGCATGCTGCGGATGTTCCACGGCTGGAGCACGCCCCAGGAGATCGTCGGCACCACCAAGGACATCTCGCTGCGCCCCGTCGCCGAGGGCGGCGACATGCTGTTCATCCGCAGCCCGCGGATGACGCCGACCCAGTACATCATCGTCGAGTACCGACGCCAGAACGGCCAGGACAAGTTCCTGCCCTCCCAGGGCATCGCCGTCTACGTCGTGGACGAGGCCATCGACAACGTCAACGACGAACACCACCTCGCCATCGAACTCATGCAGGCCGACGGCCGGCGCGACCTGGCGAAGATCTTCGGCACCGGCAACCGCGGCGACAAGGACGACCTCTACCCGATCCCCGGCAGCAGCAGCATCGGCGAGCACACCAGGCCGGCGCTGAACGAACCCGACGGCACCTGGAGCGGCGTCACCATCGACGTCGGAGGGACGCCCGGGGCCGACCAGATGAAGGTGGACGTCACCATCGCGTGAACCTCGTCGCGTGAACCCCCTGGGTCCGTGACCCGGGCCGACCCGGCCGAACCCGATCTGCCGGGGCGCCATGACCCCCACTCAGGTGACGGCAGCCGACGCAGGCTCCGCGCGGCTCCACGCGTCCGCGCCGGTGGGACCGGTGCGGACGCGCCCGGCGCCTCGGGGCATGCGGCGCCTCGGGGCATGCGGGTGAAGAGTGCGCCAGGACGTTCGACGGCCTGCCCGAGGACGGTATGCCTGCCCGTACTGACCATCCGTCATGACGGCCGGCACCCGGCCGGGAGTAGGTGGGTTCATGAGATCGACCCCTCGACAATGGCGCACCTGGGCCACCGCCGTCACCACGGCGGTGGCCACCGTCGTCTCGGCCGGCGTGGCGGGCGCGACCACCACCCAGGACCGCGACGGCCTCAGCCCCGACATCACCGCGATCATGGCCAAGCCCGCCTACCGGTACGCCCAGTGGGGCCTGCTGGAGATCGACGACGAGACCGGCGAGGTCATCCACTCGCAGTTCCCCGACCAGTTCTTCATCCCCGGCTCGACCGCCAAGCTGGTCAGCGTGTCGGCCACCTGGCACGCACTCGGCGGCGACCACCGCTTCACCACTCCCGTGCAGGCCGTCGGCGACCGCGACGGCAGCGCCCTGGACGGCTCGCTGGTCGTGGTCGCCCAGGGCGACCTCACCATGGGCGGCCGCACCGCGCCGGACGGATCCGTCGCCTACACCCCGATCGACCACACCTACGCCAACGACGTCCCGGGCGCGACGCTCACCCCCGAGAACCCGCTCGCCGGCCTCGACGAGATCGCCGGCCAGGTCCGCGACTCGGGCATCACCGAAGTCCGGGGGGACGTCGCCGTCGACTCCCGGCTCTTCACGTCCTTCCCCGAGCTGGACCCGAGCCCGACCCCGCTCATCATCAACGACAACGTCATCGACCTGCTGTCCACCGCCACCACCCCCGGGCAGCCGGCGCAGCTCAGCTGGCGGCCGCAGGTCGCGCCCTACCAGGTGGAGTCGAACGTGCGGACGGTCGCGGCGGGCGGCCCGACCGAGATCGCGGTCTCTGCCTCGCCGGACGGCACCCGGATCAGCCTCTCGGGCACGATCGCGGCCGATGCCCAGCCGGTGCTGCGGATCTCCGCCGTCCAGGACCCGGCGGCGTTCGGGCGCACGGCCCTGATCGAGGCGCTCGCCCGGGCGGGCGTCACCGTAACCGCCCCGCCGACCGGGCCGAACCCGGACCACCTGGTACCCGCCTCCTACGACGGGACGCAGCGCGTCGCCGCGTACGTCTCCCCGGTCTACGCCCAGTACGCGAAGCTGATCCTGAAGGTCAGCCACAACCTCGGGGCGAACCTCGGGATCTGCCTGATGGCCGTCACGGCCGGCAGCCACCAGTGCGCCGACGGGTTCCCGGTACTCACCGACTTCCTGCGCCAGGCCGGCATCGACCCGGCCCAGGTGCAGCTGCTCGACGGCCGCGGCGGGAACCCGGTCGACCGGGTCACCCCCCGGGTGGAGAACCAGATCCTGCACTACTGGCAGGGCACCGCGGAGGCGACCCGGTTCCGCGACGCGCAGCCGATCCTGGGTGTGGACGGCCTGCTGGCCTTCGTCTGCGAGGGGTGTCCCACCTGCCCGGGCAAGGGGAAGGTGTGGGCCAAGACGGGCACCGTCGCCGGGTTCGACGCCGTCAACCAGCGGTTGGCCGTCGGCGCGGACACCATCGGCGGCTACCTCGACGCGGGCCACGGGCGGCTGCACACCTTCTACCTGGCCGTGAACGGCGCGTCCGCCCCGGACATCGAAGGCGTCATCCAGATCGGCAACGACCTGGCCCGGATCGCCGGACTGCTCCAGGAGCAGGCGGAGGCACGGAACCACTCCTGACCCGCCCCGCCGGTGCGCCCGCCCCGGAGCCGGGGCAGCTACGACGGGAGCCCTGACCGCCTGCTTCGTGCCGGCGGCCGGGGCTCCGTCTCGTCCGGCCCGTGCGTCGGCCGGTCAGGCGCCGCGGCGGAACCGGGCAGGCGCCGCATCGGCCGGTCAGGCGCCGCGGAGCAGCCGGGCAGGCGCCGCATCGGCCGGTCAGGCGCCGCGGAGGTCGGCGAGGGCTTCGGCCACCGCGCGGCGGCCGACGGTCGCCAGCACCGGGTTCGTCACCCGGTAGTGGTGCTCGGCGGTGAGCCCGAAGCACAGGGCCCAGCCGCGCCCCCGGGCCCAGGTCGCATCGTCCACCCGGGCCGACTCGCGGAACACCTCGCGCGCCCCGGCGGAGAACAGCGTCCAGGCGGCCATCATGTCGCACGCCGGGTCGCCGACGCCGGCCACGCCGAAGTCGATCACCGCGCTGAGCCGGCCCTCCCGGGCCAGCAGGTTGCCCGGCAGCAGGTCCCCGTGCAGCCAGACCGGCGCACCCTCCCACCGCGGCAGCCGGAGCACGCCCTCCCAGGCGGCCGTCGCGGCGTCCGCGTCCACCGCGCCGTCCGCGCCCAGGCCCCGGATCGCGGCCCGGACCTCGTGGTCGCGGGTGCCGACCCACCCTCCCCGGTAGGAGGGCGGTGCGTCGGAGGCATCGATCCGCCGCAGGGCCGTGACGAAGCCGCTCAGCGTGGCGGCCGCGCCGTGCTGTTCGGCCAGGGGCTCGTCAAAGAGGTTGGCGCCGTCGAGCCAGCGGTAGACCGCCCACGGGAACGGGAAGCCCTCGCCGGGCACCCCCTGCCCCACCGGCGCCGGCACGGTCAGCGGCAGGCGGGGCGCGAGGTACGGCAGCCAGCGGCTCTCCTTCGCGATGTCCCCGGCGGCGCCGGGAATGCGCGGCAGCCGCACGATCAGGTCGGCGCCCAGGCGGTACATGGCGTTGTCCGTCCCGGCGGAACGCACCTTCGCCACGGGGAGCCCCGCCCACTGCGGGAACTGCGCGGCCACCAGCCGAGCGACGAGCACCTCCGAGATGTCGACCTCATCGGCATGCATCTTCGTGCCGGACACGGATCTCCTCTGCCTGGAACGGGCGTGCGTGGAACGGGCTCGGCCGTGCACGCAGGCCGCGCCGCACGCCGGGGACGGAGCCTATGCGTGTGCGTCGGACCGGCGCCAAGGCTTTTCGGGCGGCCGAACCGGCACCGGACACGCCATCAGCTCCGTTCCCCCCGAAGCCCGAAGTGCCGCTACACCGCCCGCAGTGCGCCCGCGCGGCGGCCGGTGAGGCGGTCGAGCGCGGCGGACGTCGCCTCGTCGGCAGGAAGGTGGACGAGCAGGCGCTGGTCGTCGTCCGCGGGCAGGTCCAGCGTCTCGTAGGCCAGCCGCAGCTCCCCGACCTCCGGGTGGACCAGCCGGACCACCCCGCTCGCCCTCGGCAGCCCCGCCAGCCGGTCCAGCCGCCCGGCGAACTCCGCCCCACAGGCGACGGTCAACTCGTCCATCGCCGCGCCGACCCGGGGGTCCGACCGACCGGGGCCCTGCTTGAGCGCCGCCCCCTGCTCGTCGGCGACACCGTCCCAGTCCGGGTAGGCCGTCCGCGCCCTCGGGTCGGTGAACACGAACCGCGCCAGACTCGGCCAGGCACCGTCCAGCATCCCGACCGGCCCGGCCACCCGGCGGTAGCCGTCCGTGCAGGCGAGGACTTCGCTCACCCGGTTGAGCAGCACGGCGGGCGCGGGTTCGAACCGGTCAAGCAGCGCCTGCACGGTCGGCCGCACGGAGCGGTTCGGCAGCGCGCCACCGGTGCAACTGAAGCCCCCGCCCGCCCCCTTGGCGAGCCGATGCAGATGGACACGCTCGGCCGTGGTCAGCCGCAGGGCGCCGGCCAGTGCGGAGAGCACCTCGGCGGACGGCCGGCGGTCCCGGCCCTGTTCGAGCCGGGTCACGTACTCGACGCTGACGCCGGCGAGCGTCGCCAGCTCCGCCCGGCGCAGTCCCGGGGTACGGCGGCGGGCACCCGCGGGCAGGCCCGCCTCCCCCGGCGTGACGGCCTCCCGGCGCAGACGCAGGAACAGGCCCAACTCGTTGTCGCTCACCGGCCGAACCTAACAGCCACCGCCCGACCGGATCGTGGCCCTGCCACTACCAGTCTCGGCCCGGCCTTCCTCCCGTGCCGGCGACCCGGCAGCTTTGGGGACACGGCCCCACCGGGTCGGCCACCCCATCCCTTCGGTCCAAGCCAGGAGTACCGCCATGTCCGGTTCAACGCTCAATCTCGTCGTCGTCCTCGGGAGCGTCCGGGAGGGCCGGTTCGGCCCGGTGGTCGCCGACTGGTTCGTCGAACAGGCCCGGCGGCACGGCCTCTTCACGGTGGACCTGGTCGACCTCGCGGACATCGACCTGCCGCTCGCCCTGCCGCCGGTGCCGCCCGCGCTGCAGCCCGACCTGCCCCGCCCCGACGGGATGGCCGAGCTGACCCGGCGACTGAAGGCGGCCGACGCGGTCGTCGTGCTGACGCCCGACTACAACCGCAGCTTCCCGGCCTCCCTGAAGGCCGCCATCGACTGGCACTACACCGAGTGGCAGGCCAAGCCGATCGGCTTCGTCGGCTACAGCGGGGCCAGCGGCGGCCTCCTCGCCATCGAGCAACTGCGCCAGATATTCAACGAATTGCAGGCCCACACCGTCCGCGACTACGTCTCGTTCCCGCGCTACTACGAGCTCTTCGCCGCCGACGGCACCCTGCACGCCCCGGAGGGCCCCGAGGGCGCCGCCAAGACCATGCTCGACCAGCTCCTCTGGTGGGCGTCCGTCCTCCACGACGCCCGCCGCGACCGGCCCTACGTCGCGAGCTAGGAGCGACGCCCTGACCGCGCTCCTCGCGGGTGCGGCCCTGCGGGGGGCGCACTGCACCCCCCGCAGGTCCGCCTACAGGTACGTCTGCAGCGCCGAGTACACCCGGCGCCAGGCGTCCGCGCCGGCTTCGGGGTCGTAGTCGGCAGGGCGGTCCGAGCAGGCGAAGCCGTGGTTGGCGGCGGGGTAGGTGACGAGGTCGTGCGAGACCTTGGCCTCGGTGAGTCGCTCGCCAGCCCGCGCCCACTCCTCGGCGGGGACGATGTGGTCCAGTTCGCCCCGGAAGCCGAGCAGGAACACGCCGTTGGCGGCGATCCGCTCACTCGTCTCCAGCGGCGGGACCGGGCCGACCAGCGGGAAACCGCTGTTGAGGAGCCAGCCGGGGTAGAAGACGGCGGCGAGTTCGAAGCGCAGTTCGGTGGCCGCGCGCACCGCGATGTGCCCGCCCATGCTGAGCCCCAGGAAGGCGACACCCCGGCCACCGGCCTCGGTGCGGGCGGTCGCGAGGGCGGCCGCCGCATCCGCGACCAGCTCGTCGCGGTCGAGCGCGCGCATCAGCACCAGGCCGGACTCGCGCTCCTCCGCCGTGTAACCGAGCTCGGTGCGCCGGGCGTTGCGCCAGTAGTAGTCGGGCGCCAGGGCGACGTACCCGGCCGCCGCCAGCTCGGCGCAGGTGTCGCGGACGTAGCGGTTCACGCCGTACAGCTCGGAGCAGACGACGACCGCACCGCGGACCTCGCCCTCCTGCGGACGGTGGACGTAGGCCTCGATGCCGCCCAGCTCACCGAGCGTCTCCCACTGACCTGTCATCAGTTCCCCCGTGTTGCTTGCCGAAAAGGTGCGGAGGCATCCTAGCCCGCACCGCGAGCCGCGCCTGGGCCTGCGACATGTCCTTCGGCGTACTCGATGTGCAACTGGCCCGGTACGCCCTTCGACGTCCGGGCCGGACTGGTGCTCTCGTGGCACAGCGTGATGCAGTAGTGGGCACCCTGCGGGTAGCGCCGCAGGGCGGCGGGCCCCTCGGTGCTCAGCGAACGGACCCAGGAGCCGGTCCAGCGGAAGGCGGTGGCGCTGCCGGTGAGGAAGAGGGTGCGGGCGGCGCCGGCGAAGCGCAGTTCGTCCCGCCAGCCGGCGAACCCGCGCCGGACGTGGTCGATGTCGCCCTCGGCCGGGAAGTCGCTGTCGGGGATGTCCACGGTGTGCGGCCGGCCCGCACCCAGCCGCCGGCGTACCGCCTTCCAGCGGGAGGGCGGGAAGGCCAGGCTGTGGTGGAGGAGCACGAGGTCCAGCCGGTCGGGCTCGGTGGGGCCGGTGGGGCCGGCGTCGGCGCGCAGCGGCAGGTGGATCAGCGAGCGCGGGGAGCGGGCGGCCAGGGCCCAGGCGGCCGCCAGGTCGACGGCTCCCGGGCGGTCGACGACCATCTGCAGCGACCACGGACCGTCGTGGAGCACGACGCCGGGGGCCCGCGGGACGGCGGTGACCACCCGGTACTCCGCCCGGCCGAGCCGGACCTGGTGGACCGTCGTTCGCAACTTCACCGCGTCGCCCGCATGTGTACGTGTTCCCGTTCTCGCTCCAGCCGATGATCCGCCAGTCGTACCGCACCTCGCAGCGGACTGTCGCGCGAGTTTCGGCGGGGCTCCGGCGGAACGCCGGCGGGGCGCCAACGGAACTGCGGCAGGAATCCGGCTGACCGTGCAGAGCCGGCACAAGTCCACGGTGCTCGTCCAGGGCGCGGAACTGCGCGAACTCAGCTGTCAGGCCCCGCTGAGCGGCACGGCCTTCCGCGCCCCGGGGATCGGGGACGGCGGTGACGAGGCGCCCCCGACCGAGATCGGCTTCGACCTGGACGCGCGGAAGCCGATCGCCCGCAACGTGGAGTCCGCCTCTCACTGACGCTGAAGGGGGAGTCCTCCGCCGCTCCTGCCCGGTGAGCTGCGGGCCGCCCCCGACTGCGGCGGGCGGGCGCGGCCGGCTCGTCTCGACCGGTGGCGTCAGCCGGTGGCGCGGACGTAGATGTCCGCGGCGCCGGGAAGGCCGCCGGAGGTGGCGGCGACGTAGATGCGGCGGCCCGAGGTGGAGCGGGTGGGCTCCGGGGTCGGGGTCGGCGTGACCACGGGGGTCGGGGTGGGCGCGGGGGGTTCGTCCTCGGCCCGGGCGCCGGGCTGGAGGCCGCCCGGGGCCGCCTCCTCGGTCGGCCCCGCGGATTCGGCGGCCTCGGCCGGACCGGGGCGGTCGGCGGAGTCAACCGGGTCGGCCGGGTCCGGAGGGCCCGCAGAATCGGCAGGGCCCACAGGGTCGGCAGGGCCGGTCGGCCTCGGCGAACACGAAGGCGAAGACGCAGACGGAGGCGGAGGGGGAGGCGGGGACGACGGAGCCACCTCGACGGCCGGCTCGGTGGGCGACCCGGCGTCCGTGGGCGCGCTGCCGGCCGCCGGGGCCGGTGTCGTGCCCGAAGGGGTGGGCGCCGGCGTCGGGGCGCCGTGTGTGTCGGGGAGCTCCGGAGCCTCGGCCGGCTCGTCACCGCCCAGAGCGGCCGCCAGGTCGGGCGGCAGCGGAGCGCTGGGCCCGGGAGCGGGCAGGTCGTACGTGCGCAGGAAGTCGCCCAGCCCGACGTCCTGGCCGCCGCCGAGCCGGTAGTGCAGATAGGCGACCGGCACGCCGTCCGCCGTGCGCGTGTACACCGCGCCCACCGGCACGTAGTAGCGCCCGGCGCCCGGGTGCTGGGACGGGTGGAGGCCGGCCAGCAGCTCGGCACGGTCACGGTCGGTCTCGATCGCGCCCCGCCCCAGCGTGAGCGCGTTGACTCCCCGGACCACCAGCGCCGCCGAGACCGCCACGAAGAGCACCAGTCCCATGGCGATCGTCCGCCGCAGCACCGGGCGCCCGTGCAGGGCCGGCCAGGAGTCGCTCGACATCCGCTCGGTCGGCAGTCCGCCGCCCCCGTGCTCCCGGCCCGGCCGCCCCGCTTCGTTCACCGCTGCTGTTCCCCCGTCCCCGTCGGCGTGGCCGCACGCCCGGTCGCGCCGGTCGGTCCGACCGCGCCGCTCGCACTCCTCGCACTCTCGACGTGGACCCTACGCCCGAAGTTCCGAGCGGGACCAACCAACCCGATCAGCCCAGATAGGCCGGTGCCACCGCGGCTTCGAGCACCCGCTCGGCCAGACCGCCGCCGTCGGCCGGGACGGTCCACAGATCGGCTCCGAAGTCGCCGGGGAGCGCATAGAGCAGGGTGGCGTCGTCCACCCAGACCGCCTGGTCGTCGACGCTGCGCTGCTCGGCGGTGGCCGTCTCGGTCATGGTGGCGAGGTCGAGCACGTAGATCCGCCAGGGCGCGTCCTCGGACAGGCCCGGGACGCGCTTCTTGTACGCGACGCGGGTGCCGTCCGGGGAGAGTGAGGGGCACTCGACGTTCTGGTGCAGCGTGGTGAGGCTGCGGGCGGCGAGGTCGCCCCGGACGAGGTAGGTCTGGCCGCCGGTGGCCAGGGTGGCGTAGAAGGCGTTGTCGTCGGCGAAGGTCACGCCCCAGATGTTGACGTCGGGCGCCTGGTACGGCTTGCCGTCCTTGATCACGGCGAAGGCCTCCAGGTTGTCCCGGAGGTTCCAGTCGCGGACGTCGACGATCGCGGTGCGGGTGGAGAAGTTGGTGCCCGCGTAGGAGTCGCCGCTGACGAAGACCGTCCAGGCGGCGAGGTGGCCCGAGGGCGAGACCCGGGAGCGGGTCGGGATGCCGGCGGCGGGGAAGGACCGCAGTTCGCGCAGCCGGTCGTCGAGCACGACGGCGTGGTAGGTGTCCTGCAGCGGGCCCCGCTCGGCCTGTAGGCAGATGCCGGTGCCGGCCGCCGCGTAGAAGCGCAGGCACTGTACGCCCGAGGCGGTGCGCGGGCCGTCCGGCTGGTCGGCCGGCACGGTGACGAGCTCGTCCCGGTGCGGGCCCCAGGCCATGTTGCGGAACACCAGCCGGCGCCCGCCGGCCGGTGGCTGGAGCGACACCGGGCCGGGGGTGACCACCGGGCCACCGGGCTGCGCCTGATCCTTGCGGGCCGACTGGCCGGACGCGTACAGCACGGCGCCGGTACCGACCGAGCCGAGCAGCAGGACGGCGACCAGCAGGATCAGCACCCTGGTCCGGCCTTGGAGCGGTTGGGTCACGAGGGCACCTCGGAGTCGCGGTCGGAGTCGGGGGCGGAGTCGCGGTCGCGGCCCCGGTCAGGGTCGGAGTCGGGGTCGGCGGCGGCGGGGTCGGTCCCGGGGGCCTCGCGGAGCACGAAGGCGGCCGCCAGCACACAGCCGGCCAGCGCCGCCGCGGACCAGCCGAGCGCCGCCGTGCCGCCCACCGCACTCCACAGCGCGCCGAAGACGAGCGAGCAGCCGAACCGGGCGAGTGCCTGCCCGGTACCGACCAGGGCCAGCCCGGCGCCACGCTGCTCCGCCGGCACCGCGTCGGCCGCCGCGGCCGCCAGCACGCCGTCCGTCGAGGCGTAGAACGCCCCGTGCAGCGTCAGCACGCTGACCGCCGCCGGCAGCCCGCCCAGCGGCGAGAGCAGCAGCCCGTACGCCAGCAGCAGGGCGCCGTGGCCGGCCAGGAAGAGCCGGCGGCGACCGATCCGGTCGGCGAGCGCGCCCAGCGGGACGGCGAGCAGCAGGAACGCCGCTGCGGTGCCGAGCGGCAGCAGCGGGAAGAGGTCGGTGGCGAGGCCGAGCCGGCGCTGCACCAGCAGGAAGAGGAAGGAGTCACTGACGGTGGTCAGGCCGAGCAGCACCGCGCAGAGCGCCAACCGGCGCAGTCCGGGCATGCGCAGCAGGGCGAGGCCGTCGCGCAGCCGGGGGGCGGTGGCCGGCGCGGCGTCGCCCGGCTGCCGGTTCGGGACGAAGAGCAGCAGCACCAGCACGCCGAGCACCGCGACGCAGGCGCTGACGGTGAACACCGCGTCGTAGCCGTGCCGTTCGCCGCCGTCGGCGAGCAGCGGGCCGCCGGCCAGGCGGAGCACGAGGAAGGCGGCGAGCGGCCCGATCAGCGCGCCGGCCGTGTCCATCGCCCGGTGGACGCCGAACGCCCGCCCCCGGTGCTCGGGTTCGGTGGCGAGCGAGATCATCGCGTCCCTCGGCGCGGTGCGCAGCCCCTTGCCCGTGCGGTCGACGGCGAGCACCGCGCCGATCAGCGGCACGGTGTGGACGAGCAGCAGCAGCGGCTTGCAGAGCGCCGACAGGCCGTACCCGACCACCGCGACGGCCTTGTGCCGGGACGCGCCGTCCGCGCCGCGCCGGTCGGCGAGGTGCCCGCCGGCCAGCCGGACCAGCGCGCTGAACCCGTTCTGGATGCCGTCCAGCAGCCCGAAGCCGAGCGGGGAGAGCCCGAGCCCGGTGAGCAGGTAGAGCGGCAGCACCGCGCTGACCATCTCGGAGGAGATGTCGGTGACCAGGCTGACGGTGCCCAGGGCCAGCACGGTGCCGGGCACCGCGGCCGCCCTCCCCGCCCTGCCGCCCACGGGTCGGCGGGGCCCCTGCCCCGGCCGGGGGGCCGGGGCAGGGGCCTTGGAGCTGCGGGATTCCGCGACGTACACGGGCGTCAGTTCCAGATGCCGGTGATGGTGGCGGCGGACGCGGCGTTGCCCGCGTGGGTGGTCAGACCGGCGAGGTCCTCCAGCGTGCGCAGCACGTTGTAGTGGTTGTAGGTGGTGGCGGTGGTGGAGCCCGGCGTGACGTGCTCGCCGTAGAGGACGGTCGGGATCCGGTTGCCGGAGAGGCGGTTGTCCTCGTCGAAGGTGACGACCAGGATGCTGTTGTGGGTCTTGGCCCAGGTCGCGTAGGCGCCGAGCTTGTTCTGCACCCAGGTGTCACCGGTGGAGACCGAGCAGTCGTGCATGTCGTTGCAGAGGTCCGGCACGACGAAGGACACCTTGGGCAGCGTCGTGTAGTCGGTCGGGAACTGCGTGAAGGTGTACGCGGTGTTGGTCGGCACGTTCTTGAAGCCGAACCACGGGTTGTGCTTCTGGGCGTACTTGCCGCTGCTGCAGGTCGTCGAACCCTGGCTCGGCAGGCCCTCGTTGTAGCTGCCCCAGGTCTTGCCGGCGGCGATCAGCTCGGAGCCCAGGTTGGCGGCGGTGAGCGAGCCGACCGGTACGCAGCTGTCGTCGGTACGACCCTGCGCGCTGCCGGAGAACAGCTGGTAGTAGTTGGGCTCGCTGGGGTGGGTGAGCCCGTACGACTGGGTCAGCGTGGCGCCGCCCGCCTTGAGGGTGTTGTTGATGTACGGCGCGCTGGAGCTGCCGATGACCTGCGAGTAGGCGTGGTTCTCCAGGACGACGACGACCACGTGGTCGGGCGTCGGGAGGGTGGCGGCCTGCGCGGTGCCGGTGGCCGCCCAGAGGCCGAGCGAGCCGGCGACCAGGCCGAGCCCGGCGCCGAGGGCGGTCAGGGTGCGGCGGGGGCTGCTCGGGCGGAGTCGTGCGAAGGGCATGGTGTCCTCCGTGCGTCGGGGACCGGGGTTCGGCAGGAACCACCGGGTGGGGCTGTGCGGCTGGAGCTGTGCGGGTCGAGCTGTACGGGTGGCGCTGTGCAGTGGATGGAGCTGCGCCGGGACGGGCGGTGCCGGGACGGCGACGCCGGGTTCGGAGCGCCGCAAACAGTAGGAGCGCGGCGGTGGCGACTACGGCACAAAGAAGGTGAAGAACAGGCGAACAGCCTCCGGCGGCCGGCGATGGAGGTCACAGGAGCCTCGATTGACCCGTCCGACGCAGCCATGGTGGGATTTCGTGGGCCGTCGAGCGGCTGCCGCACCTCCGCCGGCGAGCACCGGGCGGCCATCGGGCGGCCCAGGGGCGGCCACCGGGTGAAGGGAACGCGACGTGATCGGGCTGCTGGTCCTCGATGCGGCGGGCCACCCGCTCGCCGAGGAACTGCACGCGCTGTGGCCGGACGGCAGCAGGGTGTTCCGGGCGGAGGACGACGGCGACAGTGGCGACGGCGACGGCGACGGCCCGGGTGAACTCCTGGAACGGGCGCTGGGCGACTGCCGGCAGCTGGTCTGCTTCGCTCCCGTCGCTTCGATCGTACGGCTGCTGCTGCTCCGCCACTCCCCGGCCGACCCGGGGCGGTCGGGTGATGCGGGTGGGCTGGGTGGCACTGGTGTTTCCGGTGGCGTCGGTCATCCCGGTGGCGTCGGCGTCGTCTGCATCGACCCGGAGCGGCGCTTCGCCGTGTCGCTGACCGGCCACGGCACCGGAGCGGACGAGCTGGCCGGCGAGGTGTCCGCGCTGCTCGGCACCTGCCCGGTGGTCACCGGCGGCCACGTCCCGTCCCCGAACTCCGCCGGTCGGCCCGCCGGTATCGCGCGCTACGGCGTCTCCGGCCGGGACGAGGACGTACCGGTCCGTCCGCCGTCCGGGTCTCACTCCGACACCCTCCGCCCCGGCGCAGAAGCCGGCGGCGCCCTCGTCGTCGGCGCCCTCGTCGTCGGCGTGGGCCTGCGCGAGGCGGCGGCCCCGCCCGAGGTGGCCCGGCTGATCCGCCGGGCCCTGCGGGAGGCCGGACTGGCCGACGGATCCGTCGCCCGGCTCGCGACCCTCACCGGCAAGGGCGACCACCCCGCCGTCCGCCGCGCCGCCGCCCGGCTGGGCGTCCCGGTGGACGAGCACACGGTCGAGGCTCTCTCGGCCGTCGTCGTCCCGAACCCGTCCGCCGCCGTCGGCGCGGCGGTCGGCACCCTGAGCGTGGCGGAGGCCGCCGCGCTGGCGAGTGCGCCGGGCGGTGAACTCGTCGTCCCCAAGCAGAAGTCGGCCACGGTGACGGTGGCGGTCGCCCGGGCGGCGGTGGCCGGACGGCTCGCCGTCGTCGGCCTCGGCCCCGGGCAGCGCGACCTGGTCGTGCCGCGCGCCGAGGCGGAGCTGCGGCGCGCCTCGGTGGCGGTGGGCACCGCCGACGCCCTGGCGGCCGCCGCCGGGCTGCTGCGCCCGGGCACGCGGCGGCTCAGCGCGCCCGACTGCCTCCGGGCGGCCGTCGAACTCGCCTCGTGCGGCGAGGCCGTCGCCCTGGTCGCGCTCGGGGACGGGCTCGCGTACGCGCCGCCGGCCTCCGACCGCTACGCCCTCGTCCGCGTCCCCGGGCTGTCCCTTCTCGCCGATGTCGCTGGAGACCACTCGTGACCACCCCCGCCCATGACCTCCGGCACCACGGTGACGCGGAGGTGCGCGCCGACGGGGCCGGTCTGGTCGACCTCGCCGTCAACGTCCGCACCGGTACTCCCCCGCAATGGCTGCGCGCACACCTCGCGACGACGCTCGGCGACCTCGCCGCGTACCCCGACGGGACGGCCGCCCGCGCCGCCGTCGCCGCCCGGCACGGACGGCCGGTGGCGGAGGTGCTGCTCACCTCGGGCGCGGCGGAGGCGTTCGTCCTGCTGGCACGCGTGTTGACGCCTCGTCATGTCGTCGTGGTGCACCCGCAGTTCACCGAACCGGAGGCCGCACTGCGGGACGCCGGGCACGCCGTGCAGCGGGTGCTGCTCACGCCCTCGGACGGCTTCCGGCTGGGCGCGGTCCCGGCCGAGGCCGACCTCGTCGTCCTCGGCAACCCGACCAACCCGACCTCCGTCCTGCACCCGGCCGCCGCCGTCGCGGCCCTGGCGCGGCCCGGCCGCACCCTGGTGATCGACGAAGCCTTCATGGACACCGTGCCCGGCGAGACCGAATCCCTCGCCGCCGTACGGGACCTGCCCGGCCAGGTGGTCGTACTGCGCAGCCTCACCAAGACCTGGGGCCTGGCGGGCCTGCGGATCGGCTACGTGCTCGGCACGGCCGCCCTGGTCACCGCTCTCGGCGCCGCCCAGCCGCTCTGGCCGGTCTCCACCCCGGCGCTGGCCGCCGCCGAGGCGTGCAGCACGCCCGAGGCCCTCGCCGAGGCCGAGCAGGCCGCCCAGGACCTCGCCGTCCACCGCGACCACCTGCTCAAGGGCCTCACCGCCTTCCCCACCGTCCGGGTGCACGGCGAGCCGGCCGCCTCCTTCGTCCTCGTCGAACTGCCGGACGCGGCCGCCGTCCGCGCACGGCTGCGCGAGCACGGCTTCGCCGTCCGCCGGGGGGACACCTTCCCCGGCCTGGGGCCGGACTGGCTACGCATCGCCGTCCGGGATCCCGCGACGACGGACCGCTTCCTGGCCGCGCTGGACGCGGTGCTGGGGGTGGCGCCTACCGCCGGGGGCGACGTCTGAACCGACCTCGGCATCGGCCTCTTGAAACAGGATCCGGATATTTCCCGCACCAGCCGGTGATCAAGCCGGACCTACCGTGGACGCAGAAGGCAATTCCTCTCGACAGACGGAAGTTGGGACCTCCATGCGCTCGCGAATCGCCCTCACCGCCCTTGCGGTCACCGCCCTCGCGGCCGCCGCCACCGCCTGCGGCCCGGAGAACAGTGACGCGCCGTCGGCTGCGGGAACCGCCGCGACCACCGCTGCCGCCGCCCCGACCACCGCCGCGCCGACCACCGCTCCCCCGGCCGCCGCACCGACGTCCGCCGCACCGACGTCCGCCGCGCCCGCCAAGTCGGCGAAGCCTTCGGCCTCCACTCCGGGACCGGGCGACAAGACCGGCTACGGGCAGTCCTGCGGCGCCAACGACCTCACCTTCAGCGCCAAGCTGGAAACCCAGGCCGGCGGCTACCTCCAGATCACCGCCAAGGCCAAGCCGGGGATCACCTGTGTCCTGTCCGGCGAGCACCCGGTCATCGCCTTCGGGTCGGGCGGCATCGAGGCCGCCAACGCCGAGCAGGCCGTCGGCACGCCGATCACGCTCAGCGGCTCCACGGTCGCCTACGCGGGCGTCAACCCGAAGAGCAGCAAGGACAATCAGGCCATCGAGTTCAGGGACGTCATCATCGGTATCGGCAACGCGGACCCGAACCCGGCGAGCATTCCCGTCGGCGCCGTCAAGGTCGACAAGCCGATCGTCACCAACTGGCACACCAGCGCAAAGGATGCCGTCCCCGGCGTCTGATCGGCATCGATTGACGTTTAGTCAAATACCTTTTTCTGACCGCCTGGTGAGCATTCTCGCCCGTTTGCCGAATCCATCCGTCGCCGAACCATGTCTGTGCTACGTTCCGAATTCCCAACAGAACACCCAGACATAGGTGACCCCGGCGGTGCTCGAACACCCCGGGGCCCGGCAACAGGAGCTGAACCTCCCGATGCGAGTCCATCGTAGCGCCCACGCGCGCCATTTCACCGTGCTGCCCAACGCTCTGCTCCCTCGCGGCCGTCCTCCGCAGCCGCCTCACCCGCAAACTGCCGCCGATGCGGGACGAGCAACCGCACCCGGCCCGGTACGCGGAGTGCCCCGAGTGCCACGACCCCGTCCCACAGCCGGGCTTGTGCCGCTCCTGCGCGGGCGTCGCCCCGCGTCCACTCGCCGTCGCCACCGACGCCCACGCCGCTCTTGCGGGCGCCGCCCGCGTCCGCGACGCCCTCCTCGCGGCCCGAACCACCCTCCGCCCGCACGGCAGACTGGCACCCGCCGGGTAGGCGGACCGGACTCACCCGAACGGGGGAGGCGGATCGTGCCCGCGCCTGATCCCGGGCTGTCGGCGCCCCGAAATGCTTTGCACATGGCGACTCTTGCGAAGCACCCGAAAACGACGACCCCGACGACCGAGCGGCCCGTCCCGCGCTGGGCCGAGCGGGTCGCCCACCTGATCCCGCTGATCGGCTTGCCGGTGTGCCTCTGGCGGCTGCCGATCGGATTCGGGTTCCCGATGGGGATGGACCTTCCCCCCACGTCGCTGCCCCTCTGGGTGACCGTGCCCTACGTCCTCACGCTCAGCCTGCTGTCCGAAGCGTTCGCACTGCTCTGCTCCGGTCTGGTGCGACGATGGGGCGAAGTCGTGCCCGACTTCGTTCCGGTGCTCCGCGGCAGGCGCATTCCGCCGTCCATGGTGATCGTGCCCGCAACGATCACCGGCCTCGCCTTCACCTGGCTGACCGTCGACTGGGTCCTCGCCGAATTCGGCCTCGCCGGGTTCTCGGCCGTCGAGTTCACCAACGGCTGGTGGCGGGCCCTGGCAGCGACGGTGAGCGGACTGTTCGTCCTGTGGGGCCCGCTGGTGCTGGCGCTGACCTACGCCTACTATCGGCGCCGCTGCCGCCCGACCAGGTGAGGAGTACCCCGCGATCGCCGGAACAGGAGCGCCCGTGCCGCCCACAGACGACCTCACCTCGACCTGGACCGGAATCGTCCGCTGGCTCGACGCCAACGCGCCGGGCGGCTTCGAGGCCCTGAACCCGTCGGCCACCGATGCCGACCTCCGGGCCCTCGCCGACGCCCTCGGGCGGCGCGTGCCGGAGAGCCTGGAAACCCTGCTGCGGCTCAACAACGGCTCCACTGCCAAGGACACCGTGCAGATCCTCCAGGGGCATCCCGGCCCGGTGCCCGACCCGCACTCCAGGCTCGTCCCCGGCGGGAAGGTCCTCCTGGACTGCCGGAAGATCGCCCAGCAGCATGCCCGTTACGTCGGCATCGCCCAGGAGAACGCCGACCCCGACTGGTGGATGCCCGGATGGATTCCCTTCGCCGAGGAGACCGAAGGCCACGAGGGCTTCCTTCTCGACACCGGCAGTCCGGCCTGCCCCGTCCTCCGCTACACCGAAACCGATCACCCGAGGCTGTACGCCTCCTCGCTCGCCCAGTTCGTCGCGTACCTGAGCAGCGCTCTGGTGACCGGCGACAACCCGCGCGGTACCCCGTTCGCCGGGTGCCACGCGCACGTCGTGGACGGCGGCCTGGCGTGGGAGCACTGAACCTGCACACGGCCGCCCCCGGTCTCGGCTGCCTGCCGAGACCGGGGGCGCGAGAGGCTTCGGCCGGGCGCCCGTCTCAGTCGATGTCGCCGGGCTTGACGCTGTCGATCAGACCACGCCACGCCTCTGCGGTGAACCGGAGGCAGGGGCCTTCCTTGTCCTTGGAGTCGCGGACGGCGATACCGGATTCCACATGCGCGACCTCGATGCAGTTGCCGCCGTTCTCGCCGCTGTAGCTGGATCTGAACCAGGAGGAGACGGAGATCCCCGGTGCGCGGTCTTGCGGGTCGTGCTGCACAACAGCTCCTCGATCGTGGTTCGGCGCGACTTACTTTCCAGCGTCCCGGTCCCACGAGTCAACGGATACGTCCGGGCCACCGGCCAGGTATCGGAGCAGGGCGCTGGCCGTCGTGGGGACGAACTCGTCCGGGATCGCATCGACTGGCGTCCAGACCACGGCGGAGTGCTTCTCCGGCTCACCGTTCACCAGCTCACCGGCCCATTCCTCGGCAGCGAACACCACCGTGAGAAAGCCGTTCGGCGCCTCCACGCCCTTCGCACCGTGGATGACGTGAGCCAGGCGGAGCTTGTCGGCCTGGACGACCAGGCCGGTCTCCTCCCACAGCTCTCGAACTGCGGTCGCCGTGATCGGTTCGCCGGGCTCGTTCTTACCAACGGGCAGGTCCCACATCCCCTGAGCGAACTTGGCACCCGGCCCCCGCTGCAGGAGAACGACCCGGCCCGACTCACGGTCATGAACGATCACGGCCGCGACCAGGAGAGTCATGGCCTCTGTAGCGGGCTCCAAGATTCGTGCAACACCGTCGATCGCTTCCTTGACCACTGCATTCCCTTCATAGTTGGCGGCGCAGCTATACGGCGTGGCACGGGCAAGCGCGTCTGGGTGCGCGTGCTGCTCGACGACGACCGGAACCCGTACTCGCCGCACGGGAGTTGAACACCGATGGAATCCCACCTGAGCCGTCACGCCCGCCGGCAACGCGAGGATGCCAGGGCGGCTGTCGCCGAGCTGAACGACGCCTTGGCCGCTGCGGGACTCGTCCTGCCCTCGGTCGGCGTCGACACCCCCTCCATCTTCACCGGTGAGGTGCTGGTGGAACTCGGCCGCACCCGGCCCGACGTGGTCGTCCGGCTCGCCGCACTCGTCCGACGAGGAGCACGCCGATGAACCGGCCGACGCCCCTCGAAGTGACCGCCGCCGTCCTCGTCCTCGCGGCCGGCATCGCGTTGGCCTGCGGCGGCGCCGCGCTGCTCGCCCCCGGCCAGCCCGGCACCGTCCGTGTCGTCTGGTGGACGACCCTCGCGGCCTCGTTCCTCCACGGCTTCAGCTGGTCCGAGACCGCCCTCGACCGGCGCCGGACGCCACCGCAGTGATCAGTCCAGGCCGACCGCGTCGCCCACCTTCACCCTCCCCGGCTCCACCACCTGCGCGTACACGCCCGCGCAGGGCAGCGCGGCCATCCCCTCCAGCGGCACCAGCCGGTTCTGCTCGGCGAGGACCTTCAGCGCCGCCGTGCTGCGCGGGAGCGGGCCGTGGGCGAGGGTGGGGACGGCGCAGCGGGGAGTGGGGGCGAGGATGCGCAGCCGGAGGTCCGGGCCGATCCGCAGCTCGCGGCCGACCCACTCGTTCTCGACGTAGCCCTCACCCTCGGTGCGGATCACCAGATTGGGACGGTAACGCTCGGCCTCGGCCGCCACGGCGTCCAGGGTGGACGTGGTGAGCAGGTGCAGCGGGGCGAAGTCGAAGAACGTCCCGGCGGGGGCTGCCCGGCCGATCTCGTTCTCCGTGACGGCGACCTTCTCCTCGATCCCGCGCGCCAACACCTCCTCCGGCACGGCCCGTTCGACCGTCGCACCGGGCGGGCGCTCGCCGGCCAGGCGGACCCTGCGGCCGAGGCGTTCGGACAGCTCCGCCTCGCCCACCTCCCGACCGTCCGGCCCGGTGATCACCACACGGCCGGCGTCCAGCACCGCCGTGAGCCCGAGCATCCCCGCCCAGAGCCGCGGATTCTTGGCGCTCACCACCCGGCCGCTCTCGGCGTCGAGCAGCCCCGTCACCCGGTCGCCGTCCAGCCCGCGGTCGGACACGGCCGCCTCGCCCAGCTCCTCCCCCAGCATCGACTTCACCGGGTACCGCCGAAGCCGCTCCACCGTCCCGATCTTCATGCCACCGCCTCCGCCCACTCCCGAAGCAGCGCGAAGTCTCCCTCGCCCAGACCGAGTTTGGGGTCAATGTGCAGGGTCAGCGCCGGCCCGGGGTGGTGGGCGACTATCCACTCGGTGTCCTGCGGCCTCAGCTCGTCGTCCACCCAGACGAACGGGCGCCCGGCGGCCCAGGCGACCAGGTTCCTGGTCTTCCAGTGCAACCCGTCGGGATCCTCCTGGTGCAGTTCCGGCCACTGGATGTACGGGAGCCGGGGCAGCCCGAGCAGCGGCCCGATGAAGGTGTTCGCCTCGTCCATCCACGTGGTGGCCCACACCAGCTCGTACCGCAGCGCCAGCAGCTCGGGCCCGTGGGCCGGGTTGATCCAGATCCGCAGCGGCCGCACGTATTCGGCGGGCTTCTGCGGAAAGCGGGAAACCCAGCAGTCGGGCTTCACCCGGTGCGTCCCGTATCCGTGCGGCCGCCGGTGGCGCTTGGCGGCGAAGGGATTCAACGGACCGTCGACATCGAGCAGGAGCAGCGGCAATGTCATACCGGGCATCCTCGCCGAGGGATCGCGCCGGGACCAGGGGTTTTCCCGGTCCGGTTCAGAGCGGACCGGACCGGTTCCCCGGGCTACGGCGCGATGGGCAGGCGGCGCTTGTGGTCGGTGAGGCGGTAGCGGCGGACGATCGTGTCGAAGGCCTGCTCGCCCACCGGCTTGCCCTCCAGGAAGTCGTCGATGTCGTCGTAGGTGACTCCGAGCGCGTCCTCGTCGGCCTTGCCCGGGGCGAGGGTCTCCAGGTCGGCCGTCGGGACCTTCCAGACCAGCTCGGCGGGCGCGCCCAGGGTGTCCGCGACGGCGCGCACCCGGCGCTTGGTCAGGCCGGTCAGCGGGACGAGGTCGGCGGCGCCGTCGCCGAACTTGGTGAAGAAGCCGGAGACCGCCTCGGCCGCGTGGTCGGTGCCGACGACCAGGCCGTCGTGTGCGCCGGCCACCGCGTACTGGGCGATCATGCGCTGGCGGGCCTTGATGTTGCCGTGCACGAAGTCCTGGTGACCGGCGCCGCGGAAGGCCACGTCGGCGGCCAGGGCGGCGTCGAGCGCGGCGTCGCTCGCGGGCTTGATGTCGACGGTCAGCACCACGTCCGCCCGGATGAAGGAGAGCGCGAGCTGGGCGTCGTGCTCGTCGGCCTGGACGCCGTAGGGCAGCCGCATCGCGTAGAACCGCGCCTCGTGACCGGCGGCCCGGGCCCGCTCGACGGCGAGCTGGCACAGCCGGCCGGCGGTGGTGGAGTCGACGCCGCCGCTGATGCCCAGCACGAGGGAGCGCAGACCGGTGGAGGTCAGCTGCTCGGCGAGGAAGGCCACCCGGCGCTCGATCTCCAGCGGGGCCTCGAAGGTCTCGGCGACCTCCAGCTCCCGGGCGATCTCCTGCTGCAGGGCGATGGACGCCGGCACGCTCACGTCTGCTCCTTGGTCGGGTTCACGATGTGCTGTCGCACCCACCCTACTCAGCCCCGATGCCAAGCGGGAAAGCCCGTTCGACTCGTACCGGCGCCACCGGCGGCCGGCCGGGCGGGGACGTCCCGGGCCGGCGGGCGGTCCCGTCGCCGCCGGTCCGCGTCCGCCCTTCGTCCGCATACCCGCTGACGATCCGTCGGAGGCGGTCCGTAGCATGGGCAGCAGGCGGCCGGGGGGCTTGGCGCCCTCTGGCAGACTGTGCGACCAGTGATCCGTTGGGCCGGGGCATGACACGTGGGGGCGAAGGGCATGAACAGCCGGGGGACCGTGCTCGGGGGGCGCTACACGCTGACCGAGCGGATCGGCGGCGGGGGCATGGGCGCCGTCTGGCGTGCCGACGACGAGGTGCTCGCGCGGCAGGTCGCCGTGAAGATCCTGCATCCGGGACTGGTCGAGGACGGCACCTTCGCCAAGCGCTTCCGGCGCGAGGCCCAGTTGCTCGCCGCGCTGAAGCACCCCGGCATCGTGGACATCCACGATTACGGCGAGAACGGCGAGGACTCCGGGGACGACCGGGTCGCCTACATCGTCATGGAGCTGATCACCGGGCAGCCGCTGGACAAGGTGCTCGCCGAGAGCGGGCCGATGCCGCCCGAGCGGGCGCTGGGGCTGCTCGCCACCGCGCTGGACGCCCTGCACGCCGCCCACCGGCAGGACATCGTGCACCGCGACGTCAAGCCGTCCAACCTGATGCTCCGGCCCGAGGGCCAGGTGACGGTGACCGACTTCGGCATCGCGCGGGCCGTCGCGAGCACCAGGATCACCGCCTCCCACGCGGTGATCGGGACAGCGCTCTACATGGCGCCCGAACAGGCCGAGGGCCAGGCCGTCACCCCGGCCTCGGACCTGTACTCGATCGGCGTGGTCGGCTACGAACTGCTCAGCGGGCAACCGCCGTTCGTCGGCGAGAGCGTGCTGGAGGTCGCCCTCAAACACATCCGGGAGCCCGCGCCGGAGCTGCCGGCGACCCTGCCTGCGGCGGTGCGCGAGCTGATCGCCACCGCGCTGGCGAAGAAGCCGGAGGACCGCTTCGCCGACGCCGCCGCGATGGCGGCCGCGGCGAGGGCCGCGATCGGCGCCGCATCCGGCGCGCCCGCGCTGCCGGCGGCTCCCGCGACGCCCGCAGCGCCCGCAGTGCCCGCCAAGGCGGCGGCCGACGTCGGCAAGGTGGAGTCCCGCGCCGTCACCGAGCCCGGCACCCGCCGGCGGCGGCGCGGCTTCCTCGTCCCCATCGTCATACCGGTGATCATCACGGCGGGCACCGCGACCGTCCTGCTGATCGACCGCACCCCGTTCACGTCCGAGGCGAAGACGCCCGGGGCGCAGCCGTCCGTCGTGGTCTCCACCACGGCGAACGCCGGCACCCCGGCGCCGACGGCCGGGACCGCGACGACTTCGCCCCCGACCAGCCCGGCACCGACCACCCCCGGCGCCGGCTCCCCACCGGCCTCCCCGCCTGGCACCACCGCGTCGAGCGCCGGCGGCGTACCGACCGGCGGCGGAGGCAGCACACCGCCGCGCGGCGCAGGCGCGACCCAGCCCCCGGCCACCGCCCCGGTCCCGCCGGCCGGCACCCCCGTGCCCGGCACCTCCGCACCCGGCAACCAGCCCGCGCCCGGCAACCAGCCCAACACCCAGCCGGCGGCCACCACGCCGCCGCCGCAGACCTCCGGCACGCCCGCGGGCTGCGGCGGCACCAACTGGGGTTCCATCGTCAACGTCGCCTCCGGCCTCAAGCTCGGCCTGTCCAAGGACACCCCGACGGGCGGCCAGGCCGTGGTCATGGGCGGGACGACCGCCTACGGCTGGGTGCACACCGTGCCGAGCAGCTGGCACCAGTTCAACCCGTGCAACATGAGCGGCCCGGCCCTCGTCCAGGAGACGGACAAACGGGTGACGCTCTCGGGCGGCTTCAGCTTCCTGAGCAACTGGAAGGTCACCGCCGCGAGCACGCCGGGTGCCTTCTACCTCGCCGACTACATGGGCTACGACTGCCTGACCGACAACGGCGCGGGCAACGCGGTCACCATGGTCAGCTGCACGCCCGGCAACAAGTCCCAGGAGTTCCGGATCCCCTGACCGGCGCCGGGCCGAGCGGGGCGCCGGTCACAACGGGCCGGCACCGTTCACGACCGGCGCGGCGGCGTCACGGCCGGGCCGGCGCCGTCACGGCCGGCTCCAGAGATTGCGGGCGGCGAGCAGCGGCAGGACACCCTCGCCGAACCAGTAGGCCTCCTCCAGGTGCGGTATCCCGGACAGCACGAACTCGTCGACGCCCAGCTCGTGGTACTCGGTGATGAGGTCCGCGACCTCGCGGTGGCTACCGACCAGTGCCGTCCCCGCGCCGCCCCGCAGCAGGCCGATGCCGGCCCAGAGCCCGGGGTGGATCTCCAGCCGCTCGGCCGAGCCGCCGTGCAGCGCGAGCATCCGGCGCTGGCCCTCCGACTCGCTTCGGGCGAGGGCCCGTTGGGTCTCCCGGACCCTCCCCGGGTCCATCGACGCGAGCAGCCGCTCGGTTTCCGCCCAGGCCTGGGCGGAGGTGTCCCGGGTGATCACGTGCAACCGGATCCCGAACCGGACCACCCGGCCCTGCGCGGCGGCGAGTTCGCGGATCCAGGCGAGCTTCTCGCGGACCTGCGCGGGCGGCTCGCCCCAGGTCAGGTAGACGTCGGCGTACCGGGCGGCGACGTCGCCCGCCGCCGGGGAGGAACCGCCGAAGTACACCGGCGGCACCGGATCCGGCAGCCGGTTCACGGTGGCCTGCTCGACCCGCAGATGGACGCCGTCGTGGTCGACGGTCTCCCCCGCCCAGAGGCGGCGGGTGATGGACAGGAACTCCCCCGTCCTGGCGTAGCGGGCGTCCTTGTCCAGGAAGTCCCCGTAGGCGCGCTGCTCGGCCGACTCGCCGCCGGTCACCACGTTGAGCAACAGCCGCCCACCGGACTGCCGTTGGTAGGTCGCCGCCATCTGCGCGGCCAGCGTCGGGCTGATCTGCCCGGGCCGGAACGCCACCAGGTACTTCAGCCGCTCGGTCACCTGGGTGAGCATCGCCGTGGTCAGCCAGGCGTCCTCGCACCACGCACCGGTCGGGGTCAGGGCCCCCTCGAAGCCCAACTGCTCGGCAGTGCGCGCGATCTGGCCCAGATAGGCGATGCTCGGCGGCCGGTCGGACCCGGCCGTGCCGGGCGTCGAGCCGTGGCCGCCGCCGACGATCTGCCGGCTGTCGCCGTTGGTGGGGAGGAACCAGTGAAAGGTGAGGGACATCGGACGGACACGCTCCTGGCGGTGGCTGGCTGCTGGTGGACCCGGTCGGTGTCAGCAGCGACAGCCGGCCGCGCACACCCGTCCCAGGTCGACGTGCAGCCGTCGTACGGGGAGGAAGCGGGCCGGAGCGGTCATGGGCCGATTCTCCGGGACTTCTGCCCCGCTATCAAGACACCCGCCCCGGCGAACGGAGCGGACGGGGCCAGAACGGACCGGGCCAGAGCGGACCGGACCGGAGCGCGACGGGCCAGAGCCGCCCGGAGCGGACCGGACCGGAGCGAACCGGAGCACGGAAAGCCGCCGGGCCTCCCCTCGGCAGCGGAGGGGAGGCCCGGCGGGTGGTGCGGCTGGGGAGCGCGGCTCAGACGAGGCCGGCCTTCTCCAGGGCGGAGCAGCAGGTGTTGACCAGGAGGCGGGTCACCACGTACGGGTCCACGTTGGCGTTCGGGCGACGGTCCTCGATGTAGCCCTTCCGGTCGACCTCGACCTGCCACGGGATGCGGACCGAGGCGCCGCGGTCGGAGACGCCGTAGGTGTAGACGTTCCACGGGGCGGTCTCGTGCTTGCCGGTCAGGCGCGACTCGATGTCGGCGCCGTACTGGGTGACGTGCTCCAGGACGATCTCCTGCGAGGCACCGAGCGACTCGCAGGCGGCGATGATCGCGTCGTAGCCCTCGCGCATCGCCTTGGTGGAGAAGTTGGTGTGCGCGCCGGCACCGTTCCAGTCGCCGCGCGCGGGCTTGGCGTCGAGGGTGGCGTCGATGCCGAACTCCTCGGCGGTGCGGTAGAGCAGGTAGCGGGCGACCCACATGTGGTCGGAGACGGTCAGCGCGTCGACCGGGCCGATCTGGAACTCCCACTGGCCGGGCATGACCTCGGCGTTGATGCCGCAGAGCGCGAGGCCGGCCGCCAGGCAGCGGTCCATGTGCAGCTCGACGATCTCGCGGCCGAAGACCTCCTCGGCACCGACACCGCAGTAGTAGCCGCCCTGCGGGGCCGGGAAGCCACCCTCGGGGAAGCCCAGCGGGCGGGAGCCCTTGAAGAAGGTGTACTCCTGCTCGATGCCGAAGATCGACTCCTGAGCGGCGAACTGCTCGGCGATCGGGCGGAGCAGCGCACGGGTGTTGCTCTCGTGCGGGGTGCCGTCGATCTCGTTGACCTCGCACAGGACGAGGATGTTGTCGCCGCCGCGAATCGGGTCCGGGAAGGTGGCAACCGGCTCAAGGACACGGTCCGAAGCGTGGCCCTCGGCCTGGTTGGTGGAGGAACCGTCGAAGCCCCAGGTCGGGATCTTGTCCGCGTTGGCCAGGATCCGAGTCTTGGAGCGGAGCTTGGCGGTCGGCTTCGTGCCGTCGATCCAGATGTACTCGGCCTTGATTGCCACGGCGGTGAACCTCGCAAACTGGGTGGTGGGTGCCCGCGTAGCGTCGCAAGTCGCCGTTTCCCGGTTGTTCCTCTCATGTAACACCCAGGTGAACCAACCGTCCGCGTTGGCACGGTCACGGTGCGGGAGTGCCGTGGGTGGCACTCCCGCCCCGGCCTGCGAGCAGGGCGGGCGTCAGCGCCGGCGGGCGTGCGCGGCCCGGCGGCGGGTGGCCCACAGCGCGAAGCCGCCGGCCACGACCAGCGCGGCGGCCCCGACGGCGATCGGGCCGGTGGCGTCACTGCCGCCGGTGGCGGCGAGGTCGCCGCCACCGGACGCGCTCGGGCCGGTGGCCTGCGGGCGGGCGGCCCGGCCGGCCGCCGCGGTGGTCGCGTCGACGGCGGGCTGGACGGCCGGGGTGGCGACGGGTGCGGTGGCGGGCGCCGTCGGCCCGGCCGGGGAGGTCGGGGCGGCCGGCGCGGCCGGCTTCTCGCAGCTCACCGAGGCGACGGTGATCTTCCCGGTCACCTTGGCGACGTTGAGGTTCAGCGGGTTCACCTCGATCTGCACCTCCAGCGCCGACGCGGCGGCCGTCGTCGAGGTGGTGGCCCGCTTGGAGAACTCCACGGAGACGCTGCCGACCAGTGGCACGTCCACGTGGGTCGGCCCGTACAGACTGAGGGTGACCGGCTTGCCGAGGACGGTGAGCCGGGCGGGCGCGGTGACGTCGGCGGTGGGCGGCCCGTCGACCGGGCAGGTGACGGCGGAGCTGAGCGCCTCCAGACCGAGCAGAGTGGTGGCCGGCAGGCCCGGCGCGTGCACGTCGGCGTTGACCAGCTTGACCGAGGCGGCGGTGCCCTTGGCGTCGGACGTCGTCACCGAGGTGCCGACGTCCGCCTTGACCAGGGTGATCGGGCCCTGCTGGTCGACGCCGTCGACCTTGGCCGTCAGCACCGAGCCCTCGCGCTGCGCCGGGGTCTCGACCTTGTTCAGCGCGATGTTCACCGGGACGTCCACCGCCTTGTTCAGCAGCGCGACGTCCAGGTCGAGTTCGGCGGTGACGGCGCGCGCCTTGCCGGGCGTCGCGCCGACGGGCGCGGACGCAACGGGCGCGGACGCGGCGGGCGCGGGCGTCGGCCCCGTCGCGTGGGCCGCCGGCGCCACGGCCAGCACCGCCGCCACCGCGGCGGCGACGACGGAGACGGCGACGGAGGTGGAACGGGAAGAAGACATGGCGGTACCCCCACAGGTGGTGATCTCGGTAGAGCGCGCCTCCGACATCACCCGCGGGGCGGGGCAAGGGGCTGGTGCTCCGAACGACGAGCCGCCAGTCTTATCGAACAGTGCGTCACACGAGCCACACGGAATGTCATTTCACTCGTTCGGGTGAGACCGACGAGCCGCGGCGACGGATGGACGTTCGGGCCGAAGAAGCCGCCGCTCGCGGAGTACGGGCTCGGCCGGGCGGACTCGTTCCCGTACTCCTGGAACCTGTTGATCAGGCCGGCCGGGATCGGCCGCGCCCCCGGCCCGACCGAGAAGCTCAGCCCGACGGCATGTGCGGACCCGGATCCGATAGCCGCGCCCTGCGTCCCGGCGGTACTGGAGCCGCCGATCGAGGATCTCCGGCCGTGGCCGACCGGCTGCGGAGCACGCGGCCGTGCACGGGGTGAAGGCCCCGCGCGGTAGCACGGGGCCCTCTCCCTACCGGCCGATCGTCAGACACGTCAGACAGCTGCGACCAGCTCCGGTTCGGCGGCCGGGGCGTGGGCGGCCGGGGCGGGCTTGCGCATCCCCTTGAGCAGGACCACCGCCCCGGCGGTGACCACCGTGCCCGCCGCGATCGCCGTCACGTAGAGGAACGGGCTGCCGATCAGCGGCAGCACCCAGATGCCGCCGTGCGGGGCGCGCAGGGTGGAGCCGAAGGCCATCGTCAGGCCGCCGGCGGTCATGCTGCCCAGGATGCCGGCCGGGATGACCCGCAGCGGGTCGGCGGCGGCGAAGGGGATGGCGCCCTCGGTGATGAAGGATGCGCCGAGCACCCAGGCGGCCTTGCCGTTCTCGCGCTCCTCCGGGGTGAACAGGCGCTTGCGCACCACCGTGGCGAGGGCCAGGCCCAGCGGCGGGGTCATGCCTGCGGCCATCACGGCGGCCATCACCTTGAGGCTGCCCGCATCCGGGTTGACCCCGGCCGTGGTGAGCGCGCCGGCCGCGAAGGTGTACGCCACCTTGTTGAGCGGGCCGCCCATGTCGAAGGCCATCATCGCGCCCAGCAGCAGGCCGAGCAGGATCGCGTTGGTCCCGGACAGGCCGTTCAGCCAGCTGGTCAGCCCGCTCATCGCGGAGGCGATCGGGGAGCCGACCACCACGAACATCAGCAGGCCCACGAGGGCGACCGACAGCAGCGGGATCACCACCACCGGCATGATCCCGGCGATCGCCTGCGGCACCCGCCAGCGGACCATCCAGAGCACCAGCAGCCCGGCCGCCAGCCCGGCCACGATGCCGCCGAGGAAGCCGGCGCCGACCGCCACCGAGACCGCGCCGCCGACGATGCCGGCGGCCAGCGCCGCGCGGTCCGCGATGGCGTAGGCGATGAAGCCGGACAGGATCGGGACCAGGAAACCGAAGGAGGTCTTGCCGGTCTGGAACAGCAGTGCGGCCCAGCTGTGCTGCGAGGTCCAGTCGAAGTGGCCGAGCACGGACGGCGCGGAGGCGATCTGGTAGCCGCCGATCGCGAAGCCGAGGGCGATCAGCAGACCGCCGGCCGCGACGAACGGGATCATGTAACTGACGCCCGTCATCAGGTACTTGCGCAGGCGCTGGGCCCAGTGCTCGCCGGCGGCGGCGGTTCGCGCGGGTGCCGGGGCGGCGGCGCCGGCCGGGCCCGCCTCGGCGGCCAGCCGGGCGGCCTCGGCGACCAGTTCGTCGGCGCGGTTGACACCGGCCTTGACGCCCACGTCCACGGTCGGCTTGCCGGCGAACCGGGCGCGATCGCGGACCTCCACGTCGTGCGCGAAGATCACCGCGTCGGCGGCGGCGATCACCGAGGGGTCGAGCCGGGTCGAGCCGGCCGAGCCCTGCGTCTCCACCTCGATCTGCGCGCCCACCCGGGCGGCCGCCAGCTCCAGGGCCTTGGCGGCCATGTAGGTGTGCGCGATCCCGGTGGGGCAGGAGGTGACGGCCACCAGTCGCAGGGCCCCCTGCGGTCCGGCGGGGGCCGCGGGGGCCGCGGCCCCGGGCACCTCCTCGCCGTTGACCAGGGCGGCCACGGCGCTCGGGCTGTCGGCGGTGCGCAGCGCGCCCGTGAAGTCCGGGTCCATCAGCCGGCGGGCGAGCGCGGAGAGGATCTTCAGGTGCTCGTCGTCCGCGCCGTCCGGTGCCGCGATCATGAAGATCAGGTCGGCGGGCCGCCCGTCCGGGGCGTCGAAGTCCACGCCCCTGGGGCTGCGCCCGAAGGCCAGGCTGGGCTGGGTGACGTGGGCCGAGCGGCAGTGCGGGATGCCGATGCCCTCGCCCAGGCCGGTCGGGGCCTGGGCCTCACGGGCGGCGATGTCGGCGAGGAAGCCGTCGAGGTCGGCGACCCGGCCTTCGGCCACCAGCCGCTGGGCGAGGGCGTACAGGGCCTCGCTCTTGTCCTCCGGGGCGAGGTAGAGATCAACGAGTGCGGGTGTGATCAGTCCGCTGGTATCGCTCATCGTCGTTGTTCCTTCGACTGTGGTGTCTGCTGATTCCCTGTGCCCCCGGGAGTGCTTGCCCGTCCGTCCCACACGGACGAGCGGTCAGCCGTGTAGTGGTCGCTCCAGCGGGATGTCCGCCGTCACGGCCACCGCGGCCGGGTCCAGATCGGCCGGGGTCGGCATCACGCTGCCCGGCAGTTGCACGGCGGCGGCGCCGTGCGCCAGGGCCGCCGCGAGTGCTCGGGGTCCGGCGCCGCCCGCGCCGAGGAAGCCGGCCAGCGAGGCGTCGCCGGCTCCGACGTCGCTGCGCACGGCGGCCACCGGGGCCGTGCCGTACCAGCTGCCCTCCTCGGCGAGCAGCAGCATGCCGTCCGCGCCGAGGCTGGCCAGTACCTGCTGGGCGCCGAGCTTGCGCAGTTCGCCGGCCGCGTCGACGGCGTCGCCGATGGTGGCGATCGGGCGGCCGACGGCGTCGGCGAGCTCCTCGCGGTTCGGCTTGACCACGTCGGGCCGGGCGGCGAGTGCGGCGAGCAGGGCCGGCCCGGAGGTGTCCAGGGCGATCCGGGCGCCGCCGGAGTGCACCTGGGCGACCAGCTCCGCGTACCACTCGGGCGCCAGGCCGCGCGGCAGGCTGCCGCAGCAGGCCAGCCAGCCGTTGTCGGTCGGGCCCCGGCGGACCATGTCCAGCATCGCCGCGGACTCGGCCGCGCTGAGCTCGGGCCCCTGGGCGTTGATCTTGGTCAGCCGGCCGCCGGCCTCGACGATCGAGACGTTGATCCGGGTGTCGCCCGCGATCGGGACGGGCGCCACGTCGATGTCCTGGCGGCGCAGCAGGTCGCCGAGCAGTTGCCCGGAGAGCCCGCCGAGCGGCAGGACGGCGGTGGTGCGGTGGCCGGCGGCGGAGAGGGCGCGGGAGACGTTGACACCCTTGCCGCCCGGGTCGAGCCGGTCGTGCGAGGCGCGGTTGACCTCGCCGAGGGCCAGGTCCGCCAGCTCGTAGGTGCGGTCGAGGCTGGGGTTCGGAGTGATGGTGACGATCATGCGCGAATGACTTCCGGTCCGTGGTTCTCGATGTCGGCGGCCTGCGCGTCGGTCAGTCCAGTGTCCGTGACCAGCACCTCGACCTGGTCGAGCGAGCCGAACCGGGCGAAGTGCCGGACGTCGTACTTGCTGGAGTCCGCCACCAGCACCACCCGGCGGGCGCTCGCCACCATGGCCCGCTTGACCGCCGCCTCGGCGAGGTCGGGGGTGGAGAGCCCGCCCTCGGGCGAGAAGCCGTTGGTGGCGATGACGGCCACGTCCGCGTGCACGTCGGCCAGGTCGCGCAGCGCCCAGGCGTCGACGGCGGCCTGGGTGCGGTGGCGCAACCGGCCGCCGACCAGGTGGAGGGTCAGGCCCGGGTGGTCGGCCAGCCGGGCTGCCACCGGGAGTGCGTTGGTGACGACGGTCAGGTTGCTGTCGACGGGCAGCAGGGCGGCCAGTCGCGAGACGGTGGTCCCGGCGTCCAGCAGCACGCTGCCCTCGGTGGGCAGCAGGGCCAGCGCGGCCTTGGCGATCCGCTCCTTCTGCGGCGCGGCGGTGGAGTCCCGCTCGGCCAGGCCCGGCTCCAGGTGGAGCGCGCCGGCCGGCAGGGCGCCGCCGTGCACCCGGTGCAGCAGCCCGGCCCGGTCGAGCGAGCTCAGGTCACGTCGGATGGTCTCCTGCGTGACGCCGAACTCCTCGGCCAGGGTGGGCACGTCGACCCGGCCGCGCTCATGGGCGAGGCTGAGGATCTGCTGCTGGCGCTCGGGAGCGTACATGTGGGATCAGATCCGTTTCATGTTTGTTTACGCCTGATTAAGCCCGAACCATACGCCTTCCGACGCGAAAATCAAGGGCTGGGCGCAAGTCCGTTTGCTTGGACCGAAGTCCGTTGACGTCCGATTTGATGCCCGAATGTGTTGACAGTTGCGGGCAGGCGGGCGTAGAACCAATCGAAACACCACGCTAACGGGCGTGAAACCACATGCCGCCCGTCTTCCGCACCGCCCCCGTACCGCGGAAGCCGGGCGGGCGGTGGCGGCCCCGCCGTACCCCTGGGCGCGGGCCTTCACCACCCGGTCGGCGCCCCCATCCCACGTGGGGACGCCGACCACCCCACCCGATCTTCGAAGGACTCCCCATGCCTCGACTCCTGGTCACCGTCGGCTCGCGCCGTGGCCTGCACGCCCGCCCCGCCTCGCTCTTCGTGCAGGCCGCCGCCCGCCAGTCGGCCAAGGTCACCGTCGGCCGACCCGGCCAGAGCCCGGTGGACGCCCGCAGCCTGCTCTCCGTACTCGCGCTCGCCGCCGGGCACGGCGACACCCTGGAGCTCACCGCCGAGGGCGAGCAGGCGCAGGATTCGCTCAAGGAGCTCGCCGACCTGCTCGCGGCCGACCTGGACGCGGAGACGGACGCGGACCCGGCCGCCGCCCGGGCGACGCGGTGACGACGCTGCTGCGCGGCATCGGGGTCGGCACCGGCAGCGTCGCGGGACCGGTCGCGTGGATGGCGCCCGCCCCCGCGCTGCCGGCCCCACGGCCCGTCGGTGATCCGTCGGCCGAGGCGGCGGCCGTCCGCGCCGCGCTCGCCGCCGTGGCCGCCGACCTGGAGGAGCGCGCGACCCGGGCCACCGGGACCGGCGCCGAGGTGCTGGCCGCGCAGGCGATGATGGCCGCCGATCCGGCGCTGGCCGAGCAGGCCGCCACGCTGGCCGCGAACGGCGCCGACGGCCCACACGCCCTCGCCACCACCTTCGACGGCTTCCGCGCCGCGCTGCTCGCCGCCGGCGGCTACTTCGCCGAGCGCGCCGCCGACCTCGACGACCTGCGCGACCGTGCGGTCGCGCGGCTGCTCGGCCTGCCGATGCCCGGCCTGCCCGACCCCGGCCACCCGTACGTGCTGGTCGCCGAGGACCTCGCCCCGGCCGACACCGCACTGCTCGACCCCGAGCAGGTGCTCGCGCTGGTCACCCTGCGCGGCGGTCCGACCAGCCACACCGCGATCCTGGCCAAGGCACTCGGCCTGCCCGCCGTGGTGGGCTGCGCCGACGCGGCCGAACTCGCCAACGGCCGACAGGTGTTGGTGCGCGGCGCCGAGGGCGTGGTCGAGCCTGACCCGGCTCCGGAGGCCATCGCGCTCGCCGCGCGGCGGCAGCGGGAGCGCCGCGAGCGGACGGCCGCCGTGCACGGGCCCGGCCGCACCGCCGACGGCCACCGGGTCGCCCTGCTGGTCAACCTCGGCGCGCCGCACGAGCTTTCCGGCGCCGCGGCCGCCGATTCCGAGGGCGTCGGCCTGTTCCGCACCGAGTTCCTCTTTCTGGACCGCGCCCAGGCGCCGAGCCTGGCGGAGCAGACCGCCGCCTACCGGGAGGTCTTCGACGCCTTCGCCGGGCGCCGGGTGGTGGTGCGCACGCTCGACGCGGGCGCGGACAAGCCGCTGCCGTTCGCGACCGCCCCTGACGAGGAGAACCCCGCGCTCGGCATCCGCGGCCTGCGCACCGCCGGCCGTGCGCCGCAACTGCTGGAGACCCAGCTCGCCGCCGTCGCCGCGGCCGCCCGGCAGAGCGGCGCCGAGGTGTGGGTGATGGCCCCGATGGTCTCCGTACCGCGCGAGGCCGCCTGGTTCGCCGCCCGGGTGCGCGAGCACGGGCTCCCGCTGGCCGGGGCGATGGTGGAGGTCCCGGCCGCCGCGCTGCGGGCCGAACGGCTCGCCGAAGTCTGCGACTTCCTCAGTATCGGCACCAACGACCTGGCCCAGTACACCTTCGCCGCCGACCGTACGCTGGGCTCCCTCGCCGAGCTGCTCGACCCCTGGCAGCCGGCCCTGCTCGACCTGGTCGCGGCCACCGCCCGGGCGGGCGGTGAGTACGGCCGCCCGGTCGGTGTCTGCGGCGAGGCGGCCGCCGACCCGGCGCTGGCCCTGGTGCTGGTCGGCCTGGGCGTCACCAGTCTCTCCGTCGCGCCCTCGTGCCTGGCCGAGGTCCGGGCCGCGCTCGCCGGCCACACGCTGGAACAGTGCCGGGAATTCGCCGAGTCGGCGCTGGCCGCGGTGGACGGGAGAGCTGCGCGGGACGCGGTCCTGAGCCGTCTCTGACGCTCTGGTGCGGCCCTTCCCCGGAAGGGCCGCAGCGGGGCCGGGGCCTACCCCGATCGCTCCTGGAGCCTTACGGCAGTCGCCAGTCCACCGGCTGGGCGCCCTGCGCCACCAGCAGCTCGTTCGCCCGGCTGAACGGCCGCGAGCCGAAGAAGCCGCCGTTCGCCGAGTACGGGCTCGGGTGGGCGGACTCGACCGCCGGTACCTCGCCCAGCAGCGGGCGCAGATTGCGGGCGTCGCGCCCCCAGAGGATCGCCACCAGCGGGCCGCCGCGGGCCACCAGGGCGCGGATCGCCTGCTCGGTGACCTCCTCCCAGCCCTTGCCGCGGTGCGCGGCGGGCTTGCGCGGCGCGGTGGTCAGGGCCCGGTTCAGCAGCAGGACGCCCTGCTGCGTCCACGGCGTGAGGTCCCCGTTGGACGGCTGCGGCAGCCCGAGGTCGTTCCCGTACTCCTGGAAGATGTTGATCAGGCTGGCCGGGATCGGCCGCACCTCCGGCCCGACCGAGAAGCTCAGCCCGACGGCGTGCCCGGGCGTCGGGTACGGGTCCTGCCCGACGATCAGCACCCGCACGTCGGCGAGGGGCTGCTGGAAGGCGCGCAGGACGTTCGGCCCGGAGGGCAGGTACGTACGGCCGGCGGCCAGCTCGGCGCGGAGGAAGTCGCCCATGGCGGCAACCTGGCCGGCGACCGGCTCCAGTGCGGTGGCCCAGCCGGGCTCGACGATCTCGTTCAGTGGACGCGGTGCCATGGGCGCCACCCTATCGGCCTACCCGGACAGGCCGTTCATCCGGATGATCATCACAACGACCCCCGGGAAACCACCGGCCCGCCGACTCACCGACTCACCGGCCCAGCGCCGCGGCGGCCACCGGAAACGCTCCGCGCACCGCCGCGCCGCTCAGCCCACCGGCTGCCCGCGCAGCACCACCAGCCGCGGGTCCGCGAGCACCCGGACGTCCACGCGCGGGTCCTCGTCGTACACCACGAAGTCGGCCGGAGCGCCCTCCTCCAGTCCCGGGCGGCCGAGCCACCGCCGTGCTCCCCAGCTGGCCGCCGACAGCGCCTCGGCGGGGCTGAGCCCGGCCTTCACCAGCTCGGCGACCTCCTCGGCCACCAGCCCGTGGGCGAGCGAGCCGCCCGCGTCCGTCCCGACGAAGATCGGGATGCCCGCGTCGTGCGCGGCCCCGACGGTGTCGTAGCGGCGCTCGTGCAGCCGGCGCATGTGCGCGGCCCAGGCCGGGAACTTGGCCTCGCCGCCGGCCGCCAGGGTCGGGAAGGTGGCGATGTTGACGAGGGTCGGGACGATCGCGACGCCGCGCTCGGCGAAGGCCGGGATCAGCTCCTCGGTCAGCCCGGTGGCGTGCTCGACGCAGTCGATGCCGGCCGCCAGCAGGTCGGGCAGCGACTCGGCCGCGAAGCAGTGCGCGGTGACCCGCGCGCCCTCCTCGTGCGCCGCCGCGATCGCCCCGGCCAGCGCGTCGCCGGGCCAGCAGGCGGCGAGGTCGCCGGTGCCGCGGTCGATCCAGTCGCCGACCAGCTTCACCCAGCCGTCTCCGCGCCGGGCCTCGGCCCGGACGTAGGCGGCGAGGTCGCCGGGCTCGATCTCGTGCGCGTAGTTGCGGATGTAGCGGCGGGTGCGGGCGATGTGCCGGCCGGCCCGGATGATCCGGGGCAGGTCGTCCCGGTCGTCGATCCACCGGGTGTCCGCGGCCGAGCCGGCGTCGCGGATCAGCAGGGTACCGGCGTCACGGTCGGTCACCGCCTGCTTCTCGCTGGTGGCGGCGTCGACGGCGCCGTGCGCGTCCAGCCCGACGTGACAGTGCGCGTCCACCAGACCGGGCAGCACCCAGCCGGTCACCGTGCGGACGTCGCCGGCCGCCGCCGGGCGGTCGAAGGCCACCCGGCCGTCCACCACCCAGAGTTCGTCCCGGACGTCCTCCGGACCGACCAGCACCCGGCCCCTGACGTGCAGCACCGCACCATCGCTCATGGCTCGCACTCTACCGAGCAGGGCCTTCCTTGTAAGCAGGGGGAATGAGGCAGACTCGGTCCCGTCCGAACCGCCTCCCGGCGTCTCCTCCCCCGCTGTTCACCGAAAGGCCGGCCGCCACCGTGAGCCCCTTCCTCGACCTTCCTCCGCTCAGCGCCGCCGCCTTCGCGGCGATCGAGGACCAGGTCGCCGCGCTGCTGCACACCACCGCCGATGTGATCGTGACCCAGGGTGAGGCGCTGCTGCCGCTGGAGGCCGCGATCCGCAGCGCCGCGCACCCGGGCTCCACCGCGCTGAACATCGTCACCGGCCCGTACGGCCAGACCTTCGGCAACTGGCTGCGCGACTGCGGGGCGACGGTCGTGGACCTCGCGGTGCCGTTCGACAGCGCGGTCACCGCCGGGCAGGTCGCCGAGGCGCTGGCGGCCGACCCGGCGATCGACTTCGTCTCCCTGGTGCACGCCGAGGCCGCCACCGGCAACACCAACCCGGTCGCCGAGATCGCCGCCGTCGTCCGCGAGCACGGCGCGCTGCTGATGCTGGACGCCGTCGCCTCGGTGGCCGCCGAGCCACTGCTGACCGACGCGTGGGGCATCGACCTCTGTGTGATCGGCGGGCAGAAGGCGATGGGCGGCCCGGCCGGCGTCTCCGCCGTCTCGGTCTCCGAGCGCGCCTGGGAGCGGATCGCCGCCAACCCGGCCGCGCCGCGCCGTTCCTACCTCTCGCTGCTGGACTGGAAGGAGCGCTGGACCGACGCCGGGCGCACCGTGCTCCCGCACGCCCCGGCCCAGTTGGAGATGCTGGCGCTCGGCGCCTGCCTGGACCGGATCGCCGCGGACGGCCTGCCCACCGTGATCGCCCGCCACCGCGCCGCCGCCGCGGCGACCCGCGCGGGTGTCCGCGTCCTGGGCACCGTCACCCCGTTCGTCCCGGACGACGCGCACGCCGCGCCGGTCGCCACCACCCTGCGCACCCCCGCCGGCCTGTCCGCCGCCGGACTCGCCGCCGACCTGCTCCGCCGCGATCCGGCGCTGCCCGTCCAGCCCGGCGGCGGCGCGCTGGCCACCCGGATGCTGCGCGTCAACCACTACGGCACCGCGGCCTCACCCGACACCGTCCACGCGACCCTCACCGCCCTGGCCGCCGCCCTCGGCACCGACCCGGCAGCCGCCCTCAAGGCGGCGGACACCGCGTGGGAGACGGCGGGTCACTCCCCCCGGTGACGAAGAGCGTCGCCCTCACCGACCCCTCGGGAGCTTCTGTTCCCGAGGGGTTCACCGTTTCGCCACCCGGATCTCACCACCGCCCGCAAGGCTCCTCTCAGCGCGAAGTTGGCTATACAACTTGGCCGCCAATCGCCCCGCCGAGGAGGAGCCCATGACCGCCCACCCGCCGCCCTACTGGCTGCGCGACAACTGCCCCTGCGCCGAGTGCCGGGACCAGCGCAACGGGCAGAAGCTGTTCCAGATCACCGACCTGCCGGCCGACCTCGCGGTCGCCGCCCACACCGAGGCCGACGGGCACCTGGAGGTGCTCTGGTCGGACGGCCACCGGTCGCGCTACCCGCTGGAGTGGCTGGCGCGGGAGGCGGACGGCGACGGGCGCACGGAGGCGGAGAAGCGGCTCTGGGTCGCGGCCGACTTCCGGCACGGGATCCCGCAGGCCCGGTGGGCGGCGTACCTGGCCGACCCGGCCGAGCGGGCGGCGGTACTCGGGGCCGTCCGGCGCTCGGGGTTCGCGGTGCTGCGCGGGGTACCGGCGGTCGAGCGGCAGGTGCTCAAGGTGGCCGGGACCTTCGGGTACGTCCGGGTCACCAACTACGGCGAGCTGTTCGACGTCCGGGTCGAGCCGGATCCGAACAACCTGGCCTTCACCAGCGCCGCGATCGCCCCGCACAGCGACAACCCGTACCGGGACCCGGTGCCCACCCTGCAACTGCTGCACTGCCTGGAGAACTCCGCCACCGGCGGCGACTCCGGCCTGGTGGACGGCTTCAAGGCGGCCGCGCTGTTGCGCGCGGAGGCGCCCGGGGACTTCGCGGTGCTGACCGGTACGCCCGTGCCCTTCGTCTTCCGCGACCGCGGCACCGAACTGCGCGCCGACCGGCCGCTGATCGAGGTGGACGCGCTCGGCCGGATCCGCGAGGTGCGGTTCAACAACCGGTCGATCGGCACCCTGCGCGCGCCCGCCGAGGAGCTGGACGCCTTCTACGCCGCCTACCGCCGGTTCGCCGCGATCACCCTGCGCCCCGAACTCCGCCTGGACTTCCGGCTCGACCCGGGCGACTGCCTGATCTTCGACAACGTCCGGCTGCTGCACGCCCGGACGGCCTTCGAGCAGGACGGCTCGCGCCACCTCCAGGGCTGCTACGCGGACCTCGACTCACTCTCCTCCACCCTCGCGGTGCTGGAGCGCCGCGCCGCCGCGCTGGACACGATCGCCGAGCTGTTCACGGGCGAGGGCGCCGGCGAGTACCTGGGCGAGGCGGTCACCATGGCCGAGCACATGCTGCAGGCGGGTGCGCTGGCGCAGGCCGCCGGGGCGGCCCCGGAGCTGGTCGCGGCCGCCCTGCTGCACGACCTCGGCCACTTCTTCGACCAGCACGGTCACGGCACCCTGCACGGAAGGGACCTGATGCGGGGTCAGGACAACCGGCACAGCGACACCGGCGCCGCCTGGCTGGCGCGGTGGTTCGGCCCGGAGGTCACCGAGCCGGTCCGGCTGCACGTGGCCGCCAAGCGCTACCTGTGCGCGGTCGAGCCCGGCTACCGCGAGCGGCTCTCGGAGGCCTCGGAGTACACCCTCCAGGTGCAGGGCGGCCCGATGAGCGAGGAGCAGGCGGCCGCGTTCGCGGCCCTGCCCGGCGCGGCCGACGCCGTCGCGGTGCGCCGCTGGGACGAGCGGGCCAAGGAGGCGGACGCCGTGACGCCGGGGTTCGAGCACTTCCGTCCGCTGCTGGCGGCCCTGATGCGCTAGCCGGACACGACCCGGTCCGCAAGGCGTGGCCCCTCGCACCGGGGCCGCCGCGCACCGGACCGGAGTGGGAAGTCGGCCGGTCCGACTTCCCACTCCTGCGGTGGAGTCAGTCGCCCTCCCGCGCATGCCGCGAAAGGGCCGACGTGGCCAGCGAGTTGTGCACGCTGAAGGCCACCGTGCCGGGCAGGTAGCGGTCCTGGGACCACTCCACCGGCATACCGGCCGGGTCGGTGGTCCTGCGCCGCTCGCGCAGCAGCGGGCTTCCCCGGCGGCAGCCGAGCAGCCGGGCGTCCTCCGCGTTGGCGGCGACGATGTCGATGGTGTGGTCCGCGTCCGTGAACAGGATGCCGTGTTCGCGCAGGACTTCGGTGTGCGAGACCACGTCGGCCGGCAGCTGGGCGACGATCTCGCCGACCCGGGGCGGGTAGACCGTCCGCTCGACCATCACCGGCGCCCCGGCGAGCGTGCGCAGCCGGACCGTCACGTACACCTCCGACCCGGGCTCCAGGCGCAGTTGCTCGCGCTCGGCCGCGTCGGCCGGCCGGCGGACCAGCGAGTCCAGGATGCCGCCGGGCTCCTCCCCCATCGAGTAGGCCCAGTGCGTGAAGCTGAGCAGCTCGGAGAAGCTCTGCACCCGGGCGGTGCCCAGCACCACCCGGCGGGTGCCGCGCCGGGAGGTGACCAGCCCGTCCGAGCGCAGCACGGCGAGCGCCTGGCGGACGGTGCCGCGCGAGACGCCGTACTGCTCGGCCAGCGCGCCCTCGGCGGGCAGCCGGCCGGCCTCGCCGAACGCACCCGTGGTGATCGCCTCGCGCAGATCGGCGGCGACCTTGCGGTAGAGCGCACCGGCGGCGCGGTCCTGGCCGGGCGCGGCGGGGGCCGCGGGGCGGTCGGGCTCCAGTGCCACGTCAGTCAATGTCCCTCCTGGGGCGGTGTCCTGCGCAGCCGTACCGGCCCGGACAGTCCGACTTTATCCCGCTGCGCCGTCGAAGCATCGCACTCGGCCGATCGCGCCCCGAGGGCCTGATTCGACCGTTCCCGCAGCCGACCCCGGTTCTGGGCCATCCGTTCACCTTCCCGTCACCGGACTCCGGCGTACTTACCCCCGTCAGGCGAAGTTGGCTAGTCAACTCGGACGGTTTCGAACGGCCGGTCGCCCGACCTCCCCTTACGAAGAAGCCTCTCCCGCGAGACGCACCCCCGCGAAACGCGCTCCTCGCAGTACGCCCCCGATCAGGAGACTGACCCGTGACCGTGCACCGTGCCCGCGCCGCCGCCTTCGCGGCCGTACTGACCGCCGCCGCGCTCTCCCTCACCGCCTGCGGCTCCGCCGGTTCGACCGCCCCGAAGTCCGGTGACGCCGCCAAGGCCGGCGCCAAGGACGCCAAGGACGCCACCTCGCTCGCCGACTTCGGCGGTCTGGACGGCCTCGTCGCCGCCGCCAAGAAGGAGGGCAAGCTGCACGTCATCACGCTGCCCAGGGACTGGGCGAACTACGGCAAGATCATGGACTCGTTCAAGGCCAAGTACGGCATCGAGATCGAGGACGAGAACCCGGACGGCTCCAGCCAGGACGAGATCAACGCGATCACCTCCCGCAAGGGCCAGGACCGCGCCCCCGACGTCGTCGACCTCGGCAGCGCCTTCGCGCTCCAGGCGGTCAAGGACGGCCTGCTCGCCCCCTACAAGGTGGCCACCTTCGACAAGGTCGCGGACACCATGAAGGACGCCAACGGCGCCGCCGTCAACGACTACGGCGGCTACATCTCGATCGGCTGCGACGCCAAGAAGATCGCCAACTGCCCGAAGACCTTCGCCGACCTGCTCAAGCCCGAGTACAAGGGCCAGGTCGCCCTGAACGGCAACCCGACCAAGTCCGGCTCCGCCTTCGGCGGCGTCTACGCGGCCGCGCTGGCCAACGGCGGCTCGCTGGACAACATCCAGCCCGGCATCGACTTCTTCGGGAAGCTGAAGTCCTCCGGCAACTTCAACCCGGTCGAGTCCACCCCCGCCACCATCGAGAAGGGCGAGACCCCGATCTCGATCGACTGGTCCTACCTGAACGCCGGCTACAGCGACCAGTTCAAGGACAAGGGCGTCGACTGGAAGGTCTCCGTCCCCGCCGACGGCAGCTACGCCCAGTTCTACAACCAGGGCGTCAACAAGTGGGCCCCGCACCCGGCGGCCGCCCGCCTGTGGCAGGAGTACCTGTTCAGCACCGAGGGCCAGAACCTCTTCCTCGGCGGCTACGCCACCCCCGCCACCTTCGAGGCCCTGAAGAAGGACGGCACGCTGGACGCCGCGGCCGCCGCCAAGCTGCCCGCCGTCGAGAAGCCGTTCACCACCTTCCCGACCCAGGACCAGATCACGGCCGCCAAGAAGGTCGTCACCGAGAACTGGACCAAGGCCATCGCAGGCTGACGGCCGGCCGCAGCGACCCGAACGGGCTGATCCCACTCATGACCACGGCTCCCACCCCGGTGCCGACCACCCCCGCCGCCACCGACCCCGGTGGCGGCGCGGGGGCGTCCCGCACCGCCACGACCACCACCCCCACCCCCCGCCGGCCCCGTGCGCCCCGCCTGCGCGGCGGCTCCTGGCTCGCCACCGTGCCGCTGTTCCTCTTCTTCGCGATCGGCTTCGGCCTGCCCGCCGTCGCGATCGTGATCGGCGCCTTCACCACCTCCAGCGACGCGGACGGCGGTGCCGGCCAGTTCACCTTCGACAACGTCACCGCCTCCCTCCAGGGCGCGTACTGGACGGCGATGGTCAGCAGCCTCAAGCTCTCCGCGCTGACCGCGCTGCTCTCCACCGTGATCGGCCTGCCGATCGCGCAGGCCGTGGTGACCTCCCGGCACACCTGGCTGCGCCAGGCCGTGCTGACCGCCTCCGGCGTCCTCGCCAACTTCGGCGGTCTGCCGCTCGCCTTCGCCTTCGTCGCCACCCTCGGCAACGCCGGTGAGATCACCAAGCTGCTCCACCTGACCGACCACGGCTGGTCGCTCTACACCTTCACCGGCCTGACGATCGTCTACCTGTACTTCCTCGTCCCGCTGATGGTGCTCACCATCACGCCGGCCCTGGACGGCCTGCGGGTGCAGTGGCGCGAGGCGGCCCACAACAACCGGGCCACCACCGTCCAGTACTGGCGCCACGTCGCGCTGCCGATCCTGCTGCCCTCCCTGCTCGGCGGCTTCGTCCTGCTCTTCGGCAGCGCCTTCGCCGCGTACGCCACCGCCGCGGCCATGGTCGGCGCGACCGTGCCGCTGATCAGCCGTTCGATCGCGGACGCGCTCTCCGGCAACGTGCTGGTCGGCCAGGGCAACCTCGCGCTCGCCCTCAGCCTCAACATGATCGTGGTGGCCGTCCTGGTGATGGCCGTGTACCTCCCCCTCCAGCGCCGGAGCGCCCGATGGCTCAGCTGACCTCCGCCCGCCCCTCCTCGCCGCGCCGCAAGGTGCGCTGGTGGCGCGGCGCCGTCCTGCTGCTCGCGGGCGTCTACTTCGTCGTCCCGCTGGCCGCCGCCGGCTACTTCTCGATCGACGAACCCCGGGGCTACTCCTTCGAGGCGTACACCGGTCTGCTCGGTGCCCCCGGCTTCCTGGACAGTCTGTGGCTCACCCTGCGGCTCGCCGTCGTCACCGTCCTGGTGCTGCTGCTCCTGCTGGTGCCGGCGCTGATCGCGGTACGGCTCGGCTCTCCGAAGCTGCGCCCGGTGATCGACGTGCTCTGCACCCTGCCGCTGGTCGTCCCGCCGGTCGCGCTGACCGCCGGCATGATCGGGGTGCTGCGCTGGGGCCCGGACTACCTGATGGACACCCCGTTCTTCCAGACCTTCGTGTTCGTCCAGGACCCGGGCTTCCCGCTGGTCCTGGTGATCGCCTACGTGCTGATGGCGCTGCCGCTCGCCTACCGGGCGATCGACGCCGGTCTGCGCGCGGTGGACCTGCGCACCCTGGTCGAGGCCGCCCGCAACTGCGGCGCGAGCTGGCCGCGCGCGGTGTTCACCGTCGTGCTGCCCAACCTGCGCGGCGCGCTGCTGAACGCCTCCTTCCTCACCCTGGCCCTGGTCCTCGGCGAGTTCACCGCCGCCTCGATCCTCGGCTACCAGCCCTTCCCGGTGTGGATCTACTCGGTCGGCAACAGCCAGGCCCACATGTCGGTCGCGGTCTCCATCCTGAGCCTGCTGATCACCTGGCTGCTGCTGCTCCTGCTGGCCACCGTCGGCCGCGAGCGCCGCCACAAGACCACCACTTCCTGAAGCCCCCGGAGCGATCCCCATCATGACCACGGTTACCGCCCCCGTCGCCGGCGTCCCCCTCGCACCCGGCGGCGCGACCGTCGAATTCCGTGCCCTGCGCCGCTCGTTCGGCGCCACCACCGCCCTGGACGGCCTCGACCTGACCGTCCATCCCGGTGAACTGCTCGCCCTGCTCGGCCCGTCCGGCTGCGGCAAGACGACCGCGCTGCGCATCCTGGCCGGCTTCGAGCAGCACGACTCCGGCCAGGTGCTGGTGGACGGCGAGGACATCACCCGCATCCCCGCGCACCGGCGCGACGCGGGCATGGTCTTCCAGTCCTACAGCCTCTTCCCGCACCTCACCGCCGCCGACAACGTCGCCTTCGGGATGCGGATGCGCGGCACGGGCAAGGCCGAGCGCCGCAGGCGCGCCCAGGAGCTGCTGGAGCTGGTCGGCCTGCCGCAGCACGCCGACCGCTACCCGCACCAGCTGTCCGGCGGCCAGCAGCAGCGCATCGCGCTCGCCCGCGCGCTGGCCCTGCAGCCGCGCGTGCTGCTGCTCGACGAGCCGCTGTCCGCACTGGACGCCAAGGTCCGCCTCTCGCTGCGCGAGGAGATCCGCCGCCTGCAGCAGGAGCTGGGGATCACCACCCTGTTCGTCACCCACGACCAGGAGGAGGCGCTCTCGATGGCCGACCGGGTCGCCGTGCTGCGCGCGGGCCGGCTGGAGCAGTGCGCCACCCCGTCCGAGCTGTACGCCCGCCCGGCCACCGCCTTCGTCGCCGAGTTCGTCGGCACCATGAGCCGCATCCCGTGCCACCGCTCCGGCGACGGCGTGGCGACGCTCGGCCGCCGGTACGAGGTCGACGGCACGGTTCCCTCGGGCGGCGAACTCGACGTGCTGGTCCGGCCCGAGAACGTGTCGCTGGCCCCGGCCCCGGACGGCCAGGCCCTGGTGGTCTCGGCCTCGTTCCTGGGCGCCGTCACCCGGCTGACCGTCCGGCTCGACGACGGCACCGAGGTCAAGGCCGACCTGCCGACCGAGGCGGCCGCCGCCCTGCCGATCGGCTCGCGTGCCGCGCTCACCCTCCCGGACCGCCCGGTCCTGGTGGACCGCCGTACCGTCTGAAGCGCCATCTCCCAGGAACCACCGAAGGTACCGCCATGCCTGCATCCGCCCTGCCCGCCGCCGTCCTCTTCGACATGGACGGCACCCTGGTCGACACCGAACACCTCTGGTGGCAGACCGCAGCCGAGCTCGCCGACGAGCTGCACCACCCGCTCACCGACCAGGACGCCCCCGAGGTGCTCGGCCGGGCCATCGAGCACACCGCCGCCCACCTGCACAAGGTCAGCGGCACCGCACTGAGCGAGGCCGAACTCGCCGACCGCCTCGGCGACTCCTTCGCCGGCAAGGTCGCCGCCGCCACCGTCCCCCGGCCGGGCGCGCTCGCCCTGCTCGCCGAACTCCGGGACGCCCGGGTGCCCACCGCGCTGGTGTCCGCCTCGCCGCGCCGGGTGGTCGACCTCGTCCTGGCCGCGATCGGCCGCGACTGGTTCGCCGTCACCCTCGCCTCCGAGGACACCGCGCGCACCAAGCCCGCGCCCGACCCGTACCTCGCCGCCGCCGCGCGGCTCGGCCTGGACCCGGCGGACTGCGTGGCCGTCGAGGACACCCCGACCGGCGTCGCCTCGGCCACCGCCGCGGGCTGCGCGGTGCTCGCCGTCCCGTCGAGCGCCACGCCCATCCCCGACGGGCCGCGCGTCACCCTGCTGGACAGCCTGGTGCACGCCGATCTCGCGCTGCTGGGGAAGCTCGGCGCCCGGCCCGGGGTTTGACCCCCCATGCCCTACCTTCTCCTCGCCCTGGCGATACTCAGCGAAGTCTGCGCCACCAGCTGCCTGAAGCTGACCGAGGGCTTCAGCCGGCTGTGGCCGAGCGTGGGCGTGGCGATCGGCTACGTGCTCTCGTTCGTGCTGCTCGGCCGGGCCCTGAAGCACATCCCGGTGTCGGTCGCGTACGCGGTCTGGTCCGGCGCCGGGACGGCCGCGGTGGCCGGCATCGGCGTGGTCGTCTTCGGCGAGTCGCTGGGCCGGTTCCAGTGGCTGGGGATCGCCCTGGTGATCGTCGGTGTGGTGGTCCTCAATCTGAGGAGCAGCCACTGAGCCGGGCCCCGGCGTGCGATCATCCCGGACATGCTGACTTTCGAAACCCTGGTGGCATGGCTGCAGACGCGGTACGGGTGGCAACGACCCGAGCGGCGGATCTCTGATCTCGGCTTCGCGTACTCGGTCAACACCCAACCGGACGCGTACCTGGACGGCGACCAGGGGGCGATGACCTGGGGCAACGGCCCGGTCATCGTGCTCAAGCGCACCGGGGCCGTCTGGCCACTGGGCTCCGGCCCGGTCTTCCTCCCGCTGTTCCAGGCCCGCACCGAGGCCGAGTTCGAGCAGGCGGTGACGACGGCGATGCCCGGCGTCGACCCGCAGCGGCCGCACGAGGTCATCCCCTTCTGAGGGCCGGGGAACCCGGAGCAGGAAGTTCGTCCTGTCCACGGAGAAGACTGTGTGTCTCGGGTTACCCGAGGGTCGAGCGCCGGGCGACGGACCCCACCGCCGGGCCCGCCTCCCTGTTGCGCGACGACGGCCACCTCCCCGCAGCAGACCTGGAGACGATCTGACCGCGCCACTGCGCGCACACGACGGACGTCATCGGTGGAGTGATCCCCTGTCGTTCGTCAACGACCAAGACTCAACGGTGAGTTGTCCATCCTTCTGGCGTTCGGTCATGTCTCGTTCACGCCGCGTATGTCGCCCTTCGGGTCAATAGGGCGTCTAGTTGTTCAGCCAACTAGCCGCTCTCCCCGACTCGAAGGACCCTCGTGGCCACAGGCAGCTCCCTCACCCTCGCCTCGCCCGTCAGCCCCGTCGAAGGCGACAGGCTCACCTTCCACTGGAGCACCGACGCCCCGGACGCCAAGAACTGGGTCGGCGTCTACGACGGCACCCGCCGGCCCGGCACCGGCAGCTCGCTGCTCTGGAAGTACACCCCCGGCACCTCGGGTGACGTCCAGCTCGACACCTCCGCCCTCACCGGCGGCCCCTACACCGCGTACCTGCTCGCCAAGGACGGCTACGGCGTCCTGGCGCAGACCGCCCCCTTCACCTTCCGCTCCAGGCCCGCGCCCGTCCGCCCGCACCTCGCCGTGGACGCGCTCACCGCGACGGCCGTGGCTCCCGGTGGCGCCGTCTCCGTCAAGCTCGGCGGCCTCTGGTGCCGCCCGGCCGGCGTCCCGACCTTTCGCAAGGTCGGCGGACCGGCCTGGCTCGCCGTCGCCGCCGACGGCACCGTGACCGGTACCGCGCCCGCCGGCCTCGGCGAGGTACAGCTCCTCGTCGGTGTCAAGGACACCGCCGGCGTCACCGACGCCCTCACCCTCACCGTCCCGGTCATCGACCCGGCCGCCACCGCCCCTCGGCTCAAGACCGCCAGCTGGAACCTCGCCAACGCGGGCACCGCCTTCACCGACGCCCTGGAGAAGCAGCTGCGCACCGTGCTCACCCAGGGCCTGGACGTGCTGGCCCTCCAGGAGACCGTCGGCACCGCCGCCCAGAGCCTGGCCACCGCGCTCGGCTGGTACGCCTACCAGAGCGCGGGCAGCGTCGGCATCCTCAGCCGGTACCCGCTCACCGCCGTCACCCCGGTCACGGCCGCGCTGCCCGCCGCCGGGGCCACCCTCCAGCTCCCCGGAGGCCGGAGCGTCCGGTTCTGGGCCGCGCATCTGGACGAGGCGGACTACGGCCCGTACGCCGCCCAGGACGGCCGGAGCGCCGCGCAGATCACGGCCACCGAGAACGCCTCCGTCCGGCTCCAGCAGGCCAGGGCCCTCGCCACCGCCGTCCAGGCGGACATCACCGCCGGCCGCGCGGTCGTCCTGGGCGCCGACCTCGCCTCGCCGTCCCACCTGGACTGGACGGCGGCCACCGCCGGCCTGCACAGCGGTGTCGGCCCGCTCGACTGGCCGGTCACGGTGGCCCTCCGGGGCGCCGGACTGACCGACTCCTACCGCAGCGCCCACCCGGACCCTCTGGCCTCGCCGGGCGCCACCTGGTCGCCGACCCGCAAGCAGCGCGCCACCAAGCCCGAACCCCAGGACCGCATCGCCGCCGTGCACTTCGCCGGCCCGCTCACCCTGGTCGAGGCCCACACCCTCGTCACCGGCTGGCCCCAGCCGGACCCGGGCGCCGCCGGCAACGGCTGGCCCTCGGACTGCGCCGCCGCCGTCGCCACCTTCCAGCTCTGAGAGGCCGCTCCCGATGACCGCACTTTCCCGCCGTACCTTCGTCGGCGCCACCGCGGCCGCCGGCGCCGCCGCGCTCACCGGCCTCCCCGCCACCACCGCGAGGGCCGCGACCACCGGCAGCATCGCCGACGTCAAGCACGTCGTGGTGCTGATGCAGGAGAACCGCAGCTTCGACCACTACTTCGGCGCCCTGAACGGCGTCCGC